>CAMBSR010000204.1 GCA_945870475.1 Phycisphaera mikurensis NBRC 102666 | reverse complement strand
GGCCGCATCTTGTAGGTGGCGAAATAGTGCACCAAACGCTCGACAAGCGCCTGCGGCAGGTCGCGGAGCTCGCGCACGTTGCCCCAGACGGCGTCGTCCTTCAGGACGGCCACGATCTTGTCGTCCGCGGTGCCGCCGTCGAGCATGGTGAGGCCGCCCACCACCACCGCCTCGGCGATGATCTCGCTGCGGTCCACGGGTCGTTCGCTCACCACACACACGTCGAGCGGGTCGCCGTCGGCCTCGAAGACGTGCCCGCCGGCACGGATGGCCGCGACGCGCGCCGTGGCCTGCGGGTCATGGCGGCCGAAGAGGTCCGCCACCGCGCCGGCGCAGAGCGTGCGCGGCACGAAGCCGTAGAGCGTGGGCGGCGTGCTCGAGAATCGCTGCGGGCGGTCAACGCGCAGGTAGCCCGAGGTCTTCTCGATCTCGTACTTCACCACGTCGAAGGGCGTGATCTCGATGAACGCGTTCACCACGCTCGGCGCGTCCGGGCCCGCGGGCAGGCCGTGCCAGGGGTGCGGACGGGAGCGGTAATAGGTGGGGACGCCCATGCGGGAAGCGTAATCGCGCGGTGCGCGGTCGGCACGGCCGGGCGCGTGCGGTGCCGATTTCCGCTCGCGGCGCGTCCCCGCGCGGCCCCATGTGGGAAGATGTGCGCATGCCGGCCGCACGCTCTTCCTCCGCCCGTCGCACCCGTTGCTGGTGGTGCGGTACGGACCCCGTGTACGTGAAGTACCACGACACCGAGTGGGGCGTGCCGGTGACCGACGACACGGCGCTCTATGAGAAGCTGGTGCTCGACGGCTTCCAGGCGGGGCTTTCCTGGATCACCGTGCTGCGCAAGCGTCCGGCGTTCCGCGAGGCGTTCCGTGGGTTCGACCCCGCGAAGGTGGCGCGCTTCGGCGCGCGCGACGTGGCGCGGCTCCTGAAGGACGAGGGCATCATTCGCAGCCGCGCCAAGATCGACGGCGCCATCGCCAACGCGCGCGCGTGGGAATCGGTGATGGAGGCGGGCGGGCGCGGGGCGTTCCGTGACCTGCTGTGGCAGCACGTGGGGCACGCAACGAAGGTCAACGCGCTGCGGCGGCCGTCGGACATCCGGCCGACGAGCGTCGAGAGCGAGCGGATGGCGAAGACGCTGAAGAAGGCCGGTTTCAAGTTCTGCGGTCCCACCATCTGCTACGCGTACATGCAGGCGGTTGGCATGGTGAACGACCACCTGGTGAGTTGCCCACGTCACGAAGCATGCGCCAAGCGCGCAAGGAAGAGCACATGAGCGGGAACGAGCACGAGCACGGTCGCGGCCACGTTCATGGGCAGGCCGATGTGCAGCTTGGTGAGCACGGAGGGGCGCATGCGCACGCCGCCGGCGCGCAGCAGACCGAGGTCTCGGAACTCAAGGTAGACGGCATGACCTGCGCCAGCTGCGCGGCGAGCGTCACGCGCGTCCTGCGTGCGCAGCCCGGCGTGCGCGATGCGCAGGTGGATTTCCTGATGGGGCGCGCGAAGGTGGAGATCGACCCCGCGAAGATCGATCCGCAGGCATTGGCGAAGGCGGTGGATGCCATCGGCTACCACGCGCAGGTGAAGGCGAAGCCGGTGCGTGCCGCGGCTCCGCAGGGCGGTCACGGTGACCACGCTGCACACGGTGCGTCCGCCTCCCGCGACATGCACGCCGGCCACGGTGGCGCAGGCCACGTCCATCACCCGGGCGCGCCCACGCGCATCGAGGAGCTCGACGAGTGGACTCGCAAGGAGATGCGATCGATCCGGTGGAAGCTGACGCTCGCAGTGCTGCTGTGCGTACCGCTCATCTGGATCGCCATGGCCAGCCATTCGATGATGGGCGGAGGAGGCGCATCCGCCGCGAACCATGCCGCACAGCCTGACATGAAGGACATGCACCGCGGGAGTGCGCAGCTGCTCTCGCAGATGCTGCAGCTTGCGCTGGCGACGCCCATCGTGCTCTGGTGCGGTGCGTCGATCTTCCGCGTGGCGTGGAAGGGTCTGCTGCAGCGCACCGCGAACATGGATTCGCTGGTGGCGCTCGGCGTGGGCGCGGCGTACGGCTGGTCGGTCTTCGTGGTCGCGACGGAACTGCTTCCGCGCATGGGCGCAAGCACGCCGCCGCCCGTCTACTTCGAGGCCGCGGGCGTGGTGATCACGCTGGTGCTCGTCGGCCGATGGATCGAGATGCGCGCCACCATGCGCACGCGCGATGCGGTGCGCGGCCTGGTGGCGCTGCAGCCGCCAATGGCCCGTGTGCGCCGCGGCGGCGCGGACGTGGACGTGCCGGTGGAGCAGGTGGTGCACGGCGACCTGGTGGTGGTGCGACCCGGCGATCGCGTGCCGGTGGACGGCACGGTCGAGGAGGGCACCTCCGAGGTCGACCAGTCGATGCTCACCGGCGAGAGCATCCCCGTGGCCAAGCGCGCGGGCGACGCCATCATGGCGGGCACGCTCAACACGAGCGGTGCCATCGTCTTCCGGGCCTCGAAGGTCGGCGCCGACACGGTGCTGCAGCAGATCGTGCGGATGGTGGAGGACGCGCAGTCGGATCGTGCGCCGGTGGCGCGGCTGGCCGACACGGTGAGCGCGTGGTTCACGCTGATGGTGCTGGGTGCGTCGGTGCTGACCTTCGTGCTGTGGGTGGTGTTCGGCGCAGCGGCGTTCCCCGACGCGGCCAGCCCGCGCAGCGAGGCGCTGATGATGGCGTTCACGAGCGCCATTGCGGTGCTGATCATCGCGTGCCCGTGCGCGCTGGGGCTTGCCACGCCCACGGCCATCATGGTGGCCACCGGCGTGGCCGCACGGCGCGGCATCCTGGTGAAGGGCGGCGCGGCGCTCGAAGGTCTGGCGAAGGTGGACACCGTGGTGCTCGACAAGACCGGCACCATCACGGCCGGCAAGCCGTCAGTGGTGGGCCTGCACCCGGCCGCGGGCGTCACCGAGGAGCGGTTGCTCACGCTGGCTGCGGCCGCCGAGCGCTCGAGCGAGCATCCCCTGGGCGAGGCGATCGTGCGTGCGGCGTCGGAGCGTGGCGTCGCGCTGCCGGCGGTGGCGGACTTCCGCTCCACCGCTGGCGGTGGCGTCGAGGTGCGTGTCGATGGCCAGGCCGTGCGCGTGGGCACTCCCGAGTTTGCGTACGGGGCCGCGGTGCCCGCGGACGTGGCGCGGCTCCTGGCGTCCGAACGCGAGCAGGCACGCACCGCCGTGGTGGCCACCTCGGGCGGCGCGCCGCTCGGCGTGATCTCGATCGCGGACGCGTTGCTGCCGGACGCGCGCGAGGCGGTGGCGGCGCTGCGATCGATGGGCATCTCCGTGGCCATGGCGTCGGGCGATGCCCAGCGCGTGGCGGAGCGGATCGCCGCGGAAGTTGGCATCGACTGCGTGCATGCGGGCATGCTGCCCGGTGACAAGGCGAAGGTGGTGTCCGAGCTCCGTGCACAGGGCAGGCAGGTGGCGATGGTGGGCGACGGCGTGAACGACGCGCCGGCGCTTGCTTCCGCGAACGTGGGCATTGCGGTCGGCGGCGGCGCGGACATCGCGGCCGACGCGGCGGACCTGGTGCTCATGCAGCCTGGCGTGATGCGCGTCGCGGATGCGGTGCACGTGGCACGCGCCACGATGCGCACCGTGCGCCAGAACCTGTGGTGGGCCTTTGGCTACAACATCATCGGCATCCCGCTGGCGGCGGGAATCCTCTGGCCGTGGTTCCACTGGAACCCAGGGCCGATGGTGGCCGCGGTATCGATGAGCTTCTCGAGCGTGGCGGTGGTGACGAACAGCCTGCGGCTGCGGAGCACCGCGCGTCGATGAGCGTCTACGCCTGGCTGGCACCGCTTGCGCCGTACCTGGCCGGCGAGTGGCGTTGGCTGGGCTACGCGTTGATCGCACTGCCGCTGTGCATGGCGCTATGGGCCGGCTTCGGCCGGCGTTGGCGGCCGGACGGCGTGCGACGCTGCACGAGATGCAGCCATGCGTTCGATCCGGCGGAGCGGTTCGATCGCGAGGCGGGCGTGCGCTGCACCGAGTGTGGCCACGTGGTGCGCACCGAGGCGGCGGCGCTCAGCCGGCGCGGCCGCGTGCGGGTGTTCGCGGCCGGGATCGTGGCGGCGTTCCTGGTGTCGTTCCCGCTCCTGGCCTGGCACAGCGTGCACGTGTTCCTGGCACGTGCGATCCTTCCGCGGTGGGTGACCACGCAGCGCGCGGACTTCCCGAACGGGCTGGTGCTGGTGCAGGAGATCGATCCGGTGCAGCAGGTCCTGGACTGGGCGCCGAACCCCGAC
>CAMBSR010000203.1 GCA_945870475.1 Phycisphaera mikurensis NBRC 102666 | reverse complement strand
CCGGCCTCTCCGACCGCAAGCGCCGGCTACACCAGCTACACCAACAACTACGTCATCACCGGCGGCAACGTCACCGTGAACCCGTTCCGCGTGAAGGCCACCTTCATCCCGCAGCTCTTCACCAAGAACTTCGAGGTCCGCGGCGGCGCCACCGTGACGCTCAACGCCGGCACGTATGAGGTCTGGGGCTCCTGGGTGCTGCGCGACTCGCGCATCATCATCAACGGCGACGTGCGGTTCGTGGTGAACCCGAACCTCGCACTCACCGGCCTGGACTGGCAGAACTCCTCGGTCGAGCTCAATGCCAACAGCAACCTGGAGATCTACAACGGCTACTCCATGGACCTGCGCAGCTGCTGGATCGGGCCGCGCCACCAGTACTCCTGCTACAACCCGGTCACCGGCGTCACCACCGCCTACGACGGCGATCCGCACAGGAAGCAGTGGTTCAGCCAGTTCGTCGCCGACAACTGCTATGCCACCGCCCCGAGCTCCCCGCAGTACCTGGAGCCGTGGCGGGTGCGCTTCTACCCGATGACGCAGTTCCTCTCGAACTTCTTCCTCTGGGACATCCGCGACACCACGCTGGTGGGATCGCTGTTCCTGCCGACGAACCCGATCCGTCTCTTCGGAAGGACGCAGGTCTACGGCCGCGTTGCATCCAACTACCTGCTGGTCTACGACACCGCGAGCTTCTACTACGACCACGCGCTCGACCTCGTCACCGGCTTGACCGAGGGCCGCGCGCCGGCTCGCGGCGGCGACCCGTCGACCATGTTCCCGACGCGCATGGTGACCTACGGTTTCAACGCGGAGGCGGCACGATGAGCGCCCGGCCCCGCGCATTCACGCTGATCGAGGTGCTCGTCACGGTGACCATCGTGGCGATCCTGGCGGCGCTCTCGGCGGACCTCTTCAGCGGTGGCCGATTCGAGCGCGTCGATGCAGGCGTGCGGCTCCTGGAGACGGACCTCGGGTACGCACGGAGCCTGGCGCTTTCGTCGCCGGCGGATCCCGTGCTGCTGCGCATCGATGCCGACGGCGGCGGGTACCGCATCGCGAAGGCCAGTGCGCCGAACACCGCGATCACCGGGCCCAACGGACCGTTGCTGATGAAGTTCGGGACCAATCGCGGCGAGTCGGCACCCGGTGTCCTGCTCTCCTCGAACGGTTCGCGGGACGTCACCTTCGGCCCGTTCGGCGGCGTGATGGACCCCGTGCCCACGCTCACGGTGTCGCTTTCGGACGGTGGCGAGCGGGCGCGCGTGGTTCTCGACCCCTTCACGGGGGATGCAGCCGTTACTTATCAGTCACCCTGATCTTTTGCTGTGGTCAGGCCCCGAAGGGGCCGACATCTAAAGAGACGCCATGTGCCGCGGCGTCGGCGATGTCCTGCCCCTGATGGGTCAACCGGAGCAAACGATGCGAGAGAACGACACCACATTCATTGCGCGATCCAGTAGTGCCCATCGATGGTGGTGCACGGCGTTCGGCATGTCGCTCTCGCTCGTGGTGTCCGCGAACGCGCAGTCGACGACGCCCGCCTCATCCGCCGCACCGACGCCGAGCGCACCCAAGCAATCCTCGCCGCCGGCGCCGACCGCCACGGGCGCGTCGTCCGCCGCTGCCAAGTCCGATGCTGCCGCACCCGCTCCCGAGCCCACCGCCGATCCCGGCACTGCGGACCCCGCCGACACCGTGGGCGGCGTCTGGGGCGTGCCCGGCGCCAACGCCGCGCAGGGCGGGGTGTCGACGCCGTTCAGCGGTCCGGGCGGCCGCCCGCCGGCGCCCGACGCAGGCGCCGCGCCGGCCGGGCAGAAGCCCGCCAACGAGAAGGCCGATGCACGCGTGGACGTCACCACCGAGGGCCGCTTCTCGCTGAGCGCGCAGGCCATCGACGTCTCCAAGCTGCTCGAACTGATCTCCATCAAGGCGCGGCAGAACATCGTTGCCAGCGACAAGGTGAAGGGCCAGGTCACGGTCAATCTCTACGACGTTCCGCTCGAGGATGCGCTCAACGCGGTCCTGAACGTGAACGGCCTCTCCTGGCGCCGCGAGGGCGACTTCATCTACGTCTGGACCAAGGGCGAGATGGAAGCGCAGCGCACGCGCGAGCCGCACGTCTATACGCTGCAGTTCCTTTCCGCCGACGACGCCATCGCCTTCGTGAAGCCCGTCCTCACCGAGGGCGGCAGCGCCGTGGCGCTTGGCAAGGTGGACCCCGGATACCAGCCCACCCTCGAGAACGGCGGCGCCGACAGCTTCGCGTTCGCCGCGAAGGTGATGATCAACGACTACCCCGAGGTGCTCGAGCGCGTCACCAAGCTGATCGAGGAACTGGACACGCCGCCCAAGCAGGTGCGCGTGGAGGCCACGATCCTCACGGTGGACCTCACCGACGACACCGCGTTCGGCATGGACATCTCGGTGGTCGGCAATGTCGACTTCGCGAGCGTGACCGCACCGCTCCTGGCGTTCGACGACATCAAGTCCGGCGCGGTGAAGCCTTCCACGCCGTCCACGGCGAGCGCCGGCTCGCTCTACCCCGTGGCAACCGACGCCCCCGCGCCCACCGCCAAGGTCGGCGTGATGACCAACGACGTGGCGGTGTTCCTGCAGATGCTCGACCAGGTGGTGGACAGCACGGTGCTTGCGCGCCCGACCGTCACCGTCCTCAATCGCCAGCGAGCGCAGGTGCTCATCGGCGAGCGCATCGCGTACCTCTCCACGACGCAGACGCAGACCAGCACCACGCAGGAGGTGAAGTACCTCGACGTCGGCGTGAAGCTGATCTTCCGCCCGTTCGTCTCGCCGGACGGCATGGTCCGCCTGGAGCTCGCGCCGCAGGTGAGCTCGGCGCGCACCAAGAACATCGACGCGGCCGGCGGCGGCAAGGCCACCGTGCCCGACGAGCTGTCGCAGGAGCTGCGCACCAACGTGCGCGTCAAGAGCGGGCAGACCATCGTCCTCGGCGGCCTCTTCAAGGAGCAGTCGCAGGTCACCAACCGCCAGATCCCCGGCCTGGGCGACCTGGTCCCGGGTGCCTTCAGCGGCGCGTCCGCGCAGATGAAGAAGCAGGAGATCATCTTCCTCATCACCCCGACGGTGGTGGAGGATGCGCAGGACTACAAGGCCGGCGACGTTGCGCTGCAGACGGCCGAGGCCGCCCGCGTGGGCGCGCGCGCCGGGCTGCTGCCCTTCAGCGAATCGCACCTGGCGGGCAACTACCAGGTGCAGGCGCTCGAGGCGTGGAAGAAGGGCGACCGCTCCACGGCGCTCTACTACGCCGACCAGGCGCTGCGCACGCAGAAGAGCTCGCCGTCCATGATCACGCTCCGCGAGGCCATCCGGACCGATCGCAAGGACCAGTTCCGCACCGAGCTCGACGGCATCGACCTGCTCGATCCGCTGCAGCGCGAGCCGCAGAACGGCATTCCGCTGTCCGACACGTTCAAGTACTCCAAGGGATGGGTGACGCCGCCCAAGCCGCAGGACCTCCAGAAGGACATTCCTGCTCCCGTAGACGACGATTACGCGCCGTTCGATCCGCTTCCGCTGCCCGACCTGGACGCGCCGCCGCTGCCCGGCGAGCGCCGCTCCGGGCCGACCCAGGGCAACAACAAGGAGCCCAACCGATGAACCGAACGATCATCCGCTGCGTCCTCGCAGGTACCGTCGCCGCCGCCACGCTCATGGCGGGTGGATGCGGGGAGACCGCCCATTCGCAGCAGGTCCGCAAGGACGCGCGCGGCCGCTACGACCGCGCCGGTGCGCAGATCGCCTACGACCAGGCGCGCCAGGCGTTCCAGTCCGGCCAGTTCGAGCAGGCGCTCGGGCACGTGGACCGCGCCATCGCGCGGTTCCCGAAGGAGTCGTCCTACCAGCTGCTGCGCGGCCGCATCCTGCACGAGATGACCCGCGTCGACGAGGCGCGCGATGCGTTCGCCGCCGCGTCGGAGCTCGACCCGAAGAAGGCCGAGCCGCACTACTTCATGGGCATCATCCACCAGCGCTGGCACGAGAACGAGAAGGCGCTGGAGGAGTACGCCAAGGCCGCGTCGCTCGAGCCGTCCAAGCTGCACTTCGTGGCCGCCGAGATCGAGATGCTCACGCTGATGGGCAAGCACGACGAGGCGGAGGCGCGGCTCGCGGCGGTTGCGCGCAAGTTCGAGTTCAGCCCCGTGATCGACCGACTCCATGCCGACGTCGCCAAGATGCGCGGCGACCACGAGGGCTGCGCGCAGCGCCTGGAACGCGCCTCGCTGCGCGACACCAAGAGCCCGGAGCTCCTGGAGGAGCTGGCGTT
>CAMBSR010000202.1 GCA_945870475.1 Phycisphaera mikurensis NBRC 102666 | reverse complement strand
GCCGGTGACCACGACGCGCGGCGGGTCGATGGTGCGCATGAGCCGGCGGTCGCGCGCGTCCATGCGCTCGAGCGCGGCATCGATGCCGGGGGCCGCGTCGATGCCTGCCGCCCTCCAGCGTGCGGGCTGCGCGGCAAGCAGGTCGATCGCGAGCGGGCTCGCTGCGCGCGCGAGCACGGCGAGCATCGCACGTTCGATGGCGTCGGCGGCCTCGGGAAAGGAATGCAGCCCGCGCTCGGCGTCCACTGCCGCATGCGCGCCGAGTTCCGCTGCGCGGCTGTCGAGGAGCTCACGGATGCGCATGCCACCGTGCGGCATGACCAGCGCATGGCGATCGGTCACGCGTGCCACCACTCCGTCATCGATGGCCCCGAAGCGTCGATGCCCGAGCCCGCCGGTCCGAGGCGAGACCTGGCCGCACAGCGCGTGCAGGAACGTATCCACCCCTGCCGGCACCCCGTGCACGTTCGCCACCGCGATCGCGCCGGGGGCGGGCGCGGTGGACCACCACCAGAGCGGCCGCCGCACGCGCCTCATTCTGCCTCGGCGGCCGCGCGCACCGCAACCAGGATGCCGCGGAGCACCAGGTCGTGCACCACGCGCGTCACCAGCTCGCTGTCGCAATAGAGCGTCTCGGCGTCGCCGCCGGTGGCCACCACATGCGGGAACGCGCGATAGTCGGCGGCGTAGCGCTCGACGAGCGCCTGCGTCATGCCGCGGATTCCCTCGAACACGCCAAGCTGCATCGCAGCCACGGTGTTGCGGCCGAACGCCTCGCCGTCGGCGGGACGCTCGAACTTCACCTGCGGCAGCTGCGCGGTGCGCGCGTGCAGCGCATCGAGCTGCATCTGCGCACCCGGCGCGATGGCGCCGCCGTGGAAGACGCCCTCGCCGTCCACGAAGTCAACGGTGATGGCGGTGCCGGCATCGATCACGATCACCGCCTGCTTCATCATGGCGTAGGCCGCGGCAGCAGCAAGCAGCCGGTCCTGGCCGGGCGTGGCGCCTTCGTCGAGGCAGCGGCCGACCGGGACCTCGATGTCGCGGCCCACGCGCCAGATGTCGGTGTGCAGCTCGGAGGCAAGCTTCGCCTCGATGGCGGTGGCCAGCGCGTCGTTGACGCTCGCGATCACCACCTCGCCGTCGTGCTCGCCCTTGTGCTCCCACTGCGCCACCGCGGCCGCCACGATGGCCGGCACGTCGCCGTTGGCCAGGTGCTGCACCAGGTGCAGGTCCTCGCCGTGGAAGTGCCCGACGGCGGTGCGCGTGTTTCCGACGCTGATGGCCAGGAGGAAGGACATGGGATGGGCAGTCTACGGAGGGGATTTCGAGGGGAATTACGGAAATCGCAAGATCGGGTGATGGGCCCCCGCCGTGATCTGCGTTTCTCAGTGCAGGACCCGTTCGCCCGTGCGAGCTCCTTCCTTCCAAACGGGGTACCGCGCGTGACCCGACTTTCTCCCTTGCTCCTCTCGACTAATCGAGAAGAAAGGCCTTCGATGACCCTTGCCAAATGCCTGATTTCGTCCGTGTTCTTGGCTGTTTCGAGCGCTGCTTCGGCCGACATCGTCGTGACCGACCAGTTCACCGCGGGCGACAACCTGGCCGTGCAGGACACCGTCAGTGGTTTCCGGTGGATGCGCCTCACCTCGACGACGGGCCTCTCCGTGGCCCAGATGCAGGCCCGCATGGCCGCCGGCGGCGACCTCCAGGGCTTCGCCTACGCCAGCACCGAGCAGATCAATGATCTGTTCATCAGCGCAGGGGCGGCCTACACCTACGGCTACTTCTTCGACACCCCCGAGAACCGTACCGCCTGCGCGAAACTGCTCAACGTCATGGGGACCACCTACACGATCAACGGCGGCGTCCCGAACCCCGACGCACGTACCGCGGCGATGGGCTACACCGCTGCTGAGAGCTCCTACGGGCGCGAAATCGGTGGTTACTTGATCGACAGCTTCGGCGCGGGCTTCATGACCATGTCCGCATACGAAGGAAGTGGCAATGGTGCCGGCGATGGCAGCATGGGCCACTTCGTGGTCATGATCCCCGCACCCGGCGCGGTTGCGCTGTTCGGCGCGGTCGGCCTTGTCGGCTCGCGCCGTCGCCGCGACTGAGCGCGCGACCGGCTCATCCAGTTTCGTTCCAGCTGCCGTTCACGCGCTTCGCGTGGGCGGCAGCTGTGCGTGCATCTCGCGCGCAATCCGCGCGTGCATCGCCGCAAAGAGCGCGCGGCACACGGGGCCGGGCGTGGCGCGGCCACTGGCTACCGGCGTGCCGTCCAGGTGCGTCACCGCGCTCACGAGGCGTCGGCTCGTGCTCCCACTGCGCCACGGCGGCCGCCACGATGGCCGGCACGTCGCCGTTGGCCAGGACCTGCACGTGGAAGTGCCCGACGGCAGTGCGCGTGTTTCCGACGCTGATGGCCAGGAGGAAGGACATGGGGTGGGCAGTCTACGGAGCGGATTTCGAGGGGAATGGTGGAAATCGCAGGATCGGTTGATACGCCCCCCACCGCGATCACGCCTCCGTGCGTGATTGAAGCCAGCAGATTGGCTTTGCGCGTTCATGACCCTCCGAAACGGAGCTCCGCGCATTCCGAGACCTGACCACTTCCCTCTTGAAGAAAGTCTTTCCATGACCATCTCGAACCGCCTCTCCCTTTCCACCGTGTTCTGTGCCTCGCTGCTCGGCGTTGCTGCTTCGTCGTACGCCGGGCTCACCGGCAGCACGATGACCGCGAACTACTACTTTCGGGGCGGTATCTATCAGAGCGGTTACGCCAGCGGGACGGTCGCTGGCTCGGTGCTCGGCGCCTTCACCGACTTTGGCTCTACGATCTACCAGGTGTCGGTGACGGACACTCAGGTAATCCTTGATTTCTCGGTCAACCAAATCGGCCCCGCCGGCTGGCGTTCGTCCATTCCGTCGCTGAATGCGGACGGGCTCTTCGTCGAGAACGGAACCGCCCTTTTCTTCGCAGGCGCTCCGGAGATCACGGCTGTTTCGCTCGATGCAACTACCAACATGTACGGGCTCGACGCGTCTCGGATCACCTTCAATGGCAGTGCCGTGGCGATCAACTGGGCTGGGTTGTCCTTCGACAACAACACCCTGGTCGTCCTCAACGTCAACCCCGTCCCCGCCCCCGGCGCCCTCGCGCTGCTCGGCGCCGTCGGCCTCGTCGGCTCGCGCCGTCGCCGCGACTGAGCACGCGACCGGCTCAACCAGGTTCGTTCCAGCTGCCGTTCACGCGCTTTGCGTGGGCGGCAGCTGTGCTTTCACCTCGCGCGCAATCCGCGAGTGCATGGCCGCAAACAGTGCGCGGCACACGGCGCCCGGCGCGGTGCGTCCGCCGGCCACCGGCGTGCCGTCCAGGTGCGTCACCGCGCTCATGAGGCGTCGGCTCGACTGCACCAGCACTTCGTCCGCGCTCGCCAGTTCCTCGGCGCGGATGCGTCGCACGTCGGCGGGCACGCCGGCCGCGCGCGCGGCGTCGAGCATCCAGCAGCGCATGGTGCCGTGCAGCACCGGCGCGGCGCCATCATCGAGCGGACAGGTGACGAGCGTGCCGTCCTTCACGATGGCCACGTTGGTGTACGCGCCCTCGCTCACGAGGCCTTCGCGCACCAGGATGCATTCCTCGGCGCCGGCGGCCTGTGCCTCGACGAGCGCCAGGATGTTGCCGGCAAGCGCAATGGTCTTGATCTCGCAGCGGTGCCAGCGCATGTCCGGGCGCACGATGGCGCGCAGCGTGCCCGGCTCGGTGAACGCTTCGAGCGGCTCGCTGGCGGCGGCGTAGGCGAATACCGTGGGCACCAGGTCGGGCGAGGGCATGTGCGCGCGCGTCGGTCCCGCGCCGCGCGTCACCTGCAGGTAGACGCCGGCGTCGCGCAGGCCGTTCGCGTGGAGGAGTTCATGCGAGATGCGCGCAAGGTCCGTGGCCGCGAAGCCGCGGATTGCCGTGAGCTCCAGGCTCCGCGCCAGTCGCGCCACGTGGAGGTCCATGGCCACGCCCACGCCGCCGAAGAAGCGCACCATCTCGTAGACGCCGTCGCCGAAGAGGAAGCCGCGGTCGAACGCGCTGACGCGCGCCTCGGACTGCGGGACCAGCGAACCGTTCAGGTGGACCTTCATGCGCGCACCGCGCCGGCCATCACCGCACGCACCGCGTCCATGCCGGGAGCATCGGTCGGGCGAGCGCTGCCTGCGCCGCGCCGCGCCGCCTGCGCGAATTCCGCCGCGCGCTGCGGGCAGACCTGGTTCTCCCAGCGCCCACCTTCCTTCACGAAGCTGCCCACGATCACGGCATC
>CAMBSR010000201.1 GCA_945870475.1 Phycisphaera mikurensis NBRC 102666 | reverse complement strand
ATCCAGCAGAAGAAGGACATCCCGCTCGCGTACCTGCTGCCGTCGACGGCCTACGGGCTCACGATGATCGTGGCGGTGATGTGCGTGGCCGTGGCAATGTTCCAGCGACGCGAAGTGGGCTGAGGCTCAGGCCCCACGACTACTTGGCGGACTCTTCACGCAAGGACCGGAGCTGCTTCTGGAGATCCTTCAACTGCTTCGTGATCTCCTTCGTTGCAGCATCCTTGTCGCCGATCGTGAACTCGAAGCACAGGGGGCAGCGCTTGGCCCACGACAGCATTTTCTGGAGGATGTCGATCTGCTCCGCGATCTGGTCGACCGCCGTCCCGGTGGGGGGAAGTCCGGCCCGTCTCTTCTGGTACTCCAGGTCCGCTTCGCAGCCTTCGAACAACTTCTTCCAGTCACCGGAGATCCGCGCACCGCAATCGCTGATCAGATACCACTCGGGAAGCCCGAGGAGCTTGGCCAGTTCCTCCTCGGTATCCGCCGTTCCCTTGCTGAATCCGGAGTCAAGGGCCGTGCTCGCGGTGAACGCCAGATTCTCCGACTCATCCGAGAGGACCACTTCCCCCGGCTCGCCGGTGATCTTGTTGTTCCACTTCACCTTGCCGGTCACGGGGTCCTTGGTGTAGGTCAGCACATCCTCGCGCAAGACCATGGCCAGGAAGATGTACCTGCTGTATCCGTTGTCCTCGACGATCGCCGCCATGTCGCGCTTGAACTTCTCAGTCTCCTCGGGACTGGAGGCGACCATCCCGTTCTCGCCCTGCTGGATCATGGTCGATGCACCGTTGGAGGCGGTGGTGCGGAAGTAGATCTCCTCGCACTGCATCGACGTGCAAGCGGCCGCGGAAAAGGCACGCCGGATCCATGCGACCACACGATGATCCTTCTTGAGCCTCTTGATGGCGTCGACGATCTTGAAGATCTCCGTGACCAAGCCGCCGCCGCTGTCGATGTCGAGGATGACGGTCTGCCCAGGACCCCACTTGTCGACCTCGGCAAGCATCTCGTCGATCTCGTGACCACGCATGGTCTTTCCGACCATCCCCGACAGGGGCAGCACGAACACGCCCTTCTGTGGCGCAACGCGGTACTTGCCGTTCTCGTCGAGCTGGTAGCCCTGCGAATCGACCTTGCCGGACGGCTTCCCCGGCGAAGGGGCTCCGGCAGTGCCGGATGCCTTGCCCGCCGGAACGGCGCCCCCGGCCTTCCCGGCGCCACCCGAAGCAGGTGCACCCGCGGCCGACGCGCCGACCGTCTTCATCGAAACGATGTTGCTGGCGAACAGCGGGCGAACCAGCTTCTTGCCATCCACTTCCGCGTCCACGGTGATGATGCCCTTGTCGGCATCGATCTTCGTGACGGTGGCGGTGAGGGTGCGCGTCGAAAGCTGCTCCTTGACCACCACCTCAACGCGGTCACCGACCGAGCCCCACCACGTGCCCTTCTGCAGCTTTACCTGCTGCTGCTTGGCACCGGATTGCTGGGCGTGCACGGGAACCGCGAGCGCGAACAATGCCGCTGCAAGCGCGACGATGACCAAGAGCGAGGGAATGCGACGAGTGGAATGCTTCATGATGGTTTCCGTCCTGTCTGTCAAGTGGCGGCGCCAACGCCGGCAACGGGCTCAGGCGCAAATGCGATTACCTCGGCGCGCCGGGGCCGCGCCCGCTGCCCATCTTTCCGGAACCTCCGGAACTGCCCGACCCCTGTTGGCGTTCCTGCCTGATCGAACGCATCCGGCGATCCAGTTCCTCAAGGAGCACCTTGATCTCCTTTTCGTCCAGGCCGCGCATCTTCCAGAACTTGGCCAACGAGGGGTACCGCTTGAAGTACTGGAGCATCTTCTCCAGGATCTGCTTGCGGGCGGCAAGGTCTTCAGGACCGGCTTCCTCCTGGAACTTCTCCATCATTTCCATGGATTCGTTCCACTTCGCGCGCCAGGCAGCGTTGTAGTCCTGGAAGATCTTCTCGCCGTTCCCGACTTTCTGCCATTGGGGATACCCCAGGAGGGCAACCACGTCGTCGAGGCCCTCGGCGATGCCGTCGGCCAGACCGGTGTCCTCAGCCAGGCTTGCATCGAACTGCGCCGTCAACTTGTCCGAGGAATCGACGATGATCCACCGGCCCTCCGCATCGGGGCGCCACTTGGGGGTCCGGCCCTCGAACTGGACACTCAGCTTCCTGTCGGGCAACACAAGCGACTCGCCGAGCGCCGCCGGACGGCCTCCGAGCTCGAGGATTCCGAGCACCATGCTCACCTTCGCGGCCTCGAACTTGGCATGCACCTGCTCATCGCCGGCGCCCTGGATCGCGCCCATGATTTCGAGGCCGCCGATGCGCCCCTGCGGTGCGACGAACATGCATGGCCAGGCCAGCGCCAGCATCGACGCGGCGCCAACTGCATCCTCGACGTACATCACGCATGGGATTCCCTCGAGGCGGCGATGCAAGTCGCCGGCGAGGTCGGCATAGTCCTGCAGGCCGCTTGCGAGCTGGCCAGGTGACAGACGCCCCTTCTTCCGATCCTCCTCGCGCTTGCCATCAAGCCATCCGGACTTCAGGGTGCCGTCGGATGAACGCATCCGGAAGATGACGATGTCCGGCTTCGCAGCCTTGAGGTCGACGAGCACCTTCTCATAGACCTCCTTGCTGATGTCCAGGCCCATCTCCCCCTCCATGGGCACGATGTACACGGAGGGAGGATGATCCAGGTTGGTGGCGGAGGAGTACGGGCTGCGGCCACGCTGGCTGGCGACTCCACGACCGAGGGAGAACGGCGACGAGCCATTCGACGGAGCAGCCTTCGGGGCAGCGGAATCCGGCGCCGAGGCAGGCGGCTCGGCAGGCGGCGCGGCAGGGGACGAATCCGGCGGTTCCGCCGATGCCAAGTTCCCTTGGCTCAGCAAACCCACGACGAACGAGGCGCGCAGAACGGGTGCGATGTTGTCGAACAGCGGCTTCATGATGGCTTGGATTCTAGCCTACGCACCGCGGAGGATGCCCCAGATTCCGCGCATCCAGCCCCGCTCATCCGGGGAATTGGCCGATCCAGCCCTTCAATGCCGAGAGGGCTGCAGCCCGGTCCAGGAACAGTCCATTCAGCTGGCCGTCGTAGGCGCGCTCGAGGAGCGGCCGGAAGGAGGGTCCCGGTGCCATTCCAAGGGACAGGAGATCGTCACCCGTGACGAACGGCGCCGGCTCCAGGCCTTCGGACCTGAGCGATGGAAGGGCCAGATCCAGGTCGCCGACAACCGGGTTGCCCTCGGCGCGCAGCACGGCGAGCGCACCGGCGAAGCCCGGCCCGGACGCCATCCGCTTGCGCGCCGCGGCGTCGCCATCCGGCCAGCGCTCGATGATGCGGGGACGCATGGCGAGGATCGCGGCCACGCCCTCGGACTCGTCGTTGGAGAGGACCAGCGCATCGCGCCACCGGCGCTGGCGTGCGGGCGAGACGTCGGCGTGCGGGCGGTCGCCCGGGCAACTGGGTGCATCGGCGGTGCCGGTGGAACGCCCGAGCATCCAGGCCGCGAGCGCCTCTTCCACGCCGGCACCCGGGGCAAGGCCCGCCACGCGCGCGTGGTCGACGCGCTCCGCGCGCTCGGCAAGCACGGACGCGCCGAGGCCGAGCGACTCCACCAGCTCCACCGCACGCGCGCGCGTCGGATGCGCGAGCATGCGGCGCACCTCGTTGCCGATGCGCTCGCGGCTGACGGCGGCGAGGTCCGGTGCGAAGCGACGCACCGCGGCCTCGGTGGCCGGATCGATCGTCAGCGAGAAACGCGCCGCGAAACGGGCCGCGCGCAGCGCGCGCAGTCGATCCTCGCGGAGGCGATCCTCCGGCGTGCCGATCGCGCGCAGGATGCCGGCTTCCAGGTCCGCGCGGCCGCCGACGTGGTCGACGATCTCGCCGGTCTCCGGGTCCTCGAACATGCCGTTGATGGTGAAGTCGCGGCGCAGCGCGTCCTCGCGGTCATCGCTGAATCGCACGGCATCGGGGCGGCGCCCGTCGGTGTACGAGCCATCGGCGCGGAACGTGGCCACCTCCACCGAGCGGCCGCCGTGGCGGACCAGCATCACGCCGAACGACTCGCCGACGCCGATGGCGCGCGGGAAGACGCGGCGGATCTCGTCGGGGGTGGCGCCGGTGGCGACGTCGTAGTCGGCGGCCTCGTGACCGAGGAGCGCGTCGCGGACGCAGCCGCCGGCGAAGAGCGCGCGGTGCCCTGCCTCGCGCAGGCCCCGCGCCACCCAGGCGGCGGCGAGTCGCGGGGCCATCGGCGCACCGTGCGCGCCGCCGGTCACGCGCCTTGCTCCCAG
>CAMBSR010000200.1 GCA_945870475.1 Phycisphaera mikurensis NBRC 102666 | reverse complement strand
GGGGATCCGTCGCTCGCCGGGCAGCGTGCATTCCCTGCACTCTCTTCTCGAAGGTCAAGGAGCGACCGATGTCGAAGAGCCAGGTACGGGCGGCGTCACGGCAGACGCAGTCCGTCGCAACCAAGCGTTCGTCTACCCCCGCAAAGTCTCGGGCAGGTTCGGCTCCTGCGCGTGCAGCTGCAACCACCCGCGCGAAGGCGCCGGTTCGTTCGGCCGCACCCGCGCGTGGATCCGCATCCGCCAAGAGTGTTCCCGCCAAGAGTGTTCCCGCCAAGAGCGTGGTTGCCAAGAGCGTGCCCGCCAAGAAGGTTGCGCCGGCCACAGCAACCAAGCAGGCTCCGGCACCTCGCAGCGTTGCCGTTGCTGCAGTTGCACCGGCACCGCGTTCGGCCGTGCGCCCGGCAGCCATGCCGAAGCGCCTGGTCGAGGTCAACGCGCCCGTCGCGGTGCCAACGGCACCCGATGCGCTCTGGAAGGCCTACGGCGACGCCAAGGCCCGCCAGGACGAGAAGCGCCTGGAGGACCTCCGCAACCGCCTCATCGAGCGTTACCTCGAGGTGGTTCGCTACGCCGCAGAGCGCATGCACACGCGCCTGCCCAACGAGGTGGACGTGAATGACCTCATGAGCGCCGGCCTGTTCGGCCTCATGGATGCCATCGACGCGTTCGACCCGGGTCGCGGCGTGAAGTTCGAGACGTACTGCGCGCCCCGCATCCGCGGCGCCATCTTCGACGAGCTCCGCTCCATGGACTGGGTGCCGCGCCTCGTGCGCAGCCGCACCGCCAAGATGGAGAAGGTGCGCAAGGAGTTCGAGCTCACCCACGGCCGCCGTCCCACCGATGACGAGGTCTCCGAGCGCATGAACGTCTCGGGCGCCGAGTACGACAAGCTCTCCAAGGACTCGCGTCCCGTGGGCATCGTCAGCCTCGACCGCAAGGCGTTCGAGAGCGATTCGAGCCGCGAGGTCCGCGAGGTGGACGTCATCGAGGACGGCCGCCAGCCGAACCCCGCGGAGCTGGTGCAGCGCGGCGACCTGCAGGCACTCATCACCAAGGGCCTGTCCCGTTCCGAGCGGTTGATCGTCATCCTCTACTACTACGAGGAAATGACGATGAAGGAGATCGGGCTCACGCTCGACCTCTCCGAGAGCCGCGTCAGCCAGATGCACTCCAGCATCCTGGCGCGCCTGAAGGCGCAGATGCAGCACCGCCTGAAGGAGTTCTGATCCCCATCGTCCACTCTGCCTCGGAGGGTCCATCCGCCGAGACAAGCGCCCCGCGAGGTTTCCTCGCGGGGCGCTTGGCATTTCGGGGGATGCGTTGCAGCCGCGGGCGTCAGACGCGCATCGCGGTGACCGGCCGGTCCACCAGGATCTTCGCCGCGGTCTTCGCCTTCACCTCGTCCACGGTGACGCCCGGGGCGGTCTCGATCAGGCGGAACAGCCCCGCCTCGCGGTCGAGCTCGAACGCGGCGAGGTCGGTGACGAGCATGTGCACGCAGTGGCGTCCGGTGAGGGGCAGGGTGCAGGCGGGGATGAACTTGCTCTCGCCCTTCTTGTTGCAGTGCTCCATGACCACCACCACGCGGCGCACGCCGGCGACGAGGTCCATGGCGCCGCCCATGCCCTTGACGAGCTTGCCCGGGATCATCCAGTTGGCAAGGTCGCCCGACTGGCTCACTTCCATGGCGCCCAGGATGGCCAGGTCGATGTGCCCGCCGCGGATCATGGCGAAGCTGTCGGCGCTCGAGAAGAAGCTGGCGCCCTTGACGGCGGTGACCGTCTGCTTGCCGGCGTTGATGAGGTCGGCGTCGACGTCCGCCTCCTTTGGGAAGGGGCCCATGCCCAGCAGCCCGTTCTCCGACTGGAGCCACACGGTCATGCCCGCGGGCACGTGGTTGGCCACGAGCGTGGGGATGCCGATCCCGAGGTTGACGTAGAAGCCGTCGCGGAGTTCCTGCGAGGCGCGCTCTGCAAGCTGGTTGCGGTCGAGTGGCATGGTGGTGGGGCCGGCGGTTGGGTGGGTGAGCGATCAGCCGAAGACGATGCCCTGCGCGAGCGGCAGGTCCTTGGACCAGTTCACGGTGCAGGTCTGTCGGCGCATGTACTGCTTCCAGCTGTCGCTGCCGGATTCGCGGCCGCCGCCGGTGTCCTTCTCGCCGCCGAACGCGCCGCCGATCTCGGCACCGCTGGTGCCGATGTTGACGTTCGCGATGCCGCAGTCGCTGCCCTCGGGGGAGAGGAACCGCTCGGCGCTGCGCACGCTGTCGGTGAAGACGGCGCTCGACAGGCCCTGGTCGACGCCGTTGTTGATGGCGATCGCGTGCTCGAGCGAATCCACGGGGATCACATAGAGGATCGGCGCGAAGGTCTCCTCGCAGCAGATGGCGGGCATCTTGCCGCGCGGGACGGAGATGAGCGTGGGCTCGACGAAGTTGCCGGCCTTGCCCTTGAAGCGGTCGATTCCCTTGGTTCCGCCGGCGAGCACCGTGCAGCCGTCGGCCTCGGCGTTCCTGATGGCGGCGCGCATGTTCTCCACCGCGCGGGCGTTGATGAGCGGGCCCATCAGCGTTCCCTTCTTCATCGGGTCGCCGATGGGCACCGACTTGTAGCTCTTGACGAGTCGCTTGGAGAGGTCCGCCACGATGGACTTGTGGACGAGCAGGCGGCGCGTGGTGGTGCAGCGCTGGCCGGCCGTGCCCACCGCGCCGAAGAGGACGGCGCGCGTCACGAGGTCCATGTCCGCGTCGGGCATCACGATGATGGCGTTGTTGCCGCCGAGCTCAAGGAGCGTGCGGCCGAGCCGCTTGCCCACGACTTCCGCCACGCGACGGCCCATGCGGGTGCTGCCGGTGGCGCTGATGAGGGGCAGGCGACGGTCGGCGAGCATGGTCTCGCCCACCTCGGTGTCGCTTCCGATCACCAGGCCGAAGACATCCTCCGGCTTGCCGGTGGTGGGCTTGAAGAGGTCCTGCTTCCGCATCACGTCCTGCGCCACCTTGTTCATGGCGATGGCGGTGAGCGGGGTGATGAGCGAGGGCTTCCAGATCATGGTGTCGCCGCAGGCGGCGGCCAGCATGGCGTTCCACGCCCACACCGCGGCGGGGAAGTTGAACGCGGTGATGATGCCGATGGTGCCCAGCGGATGCCACTGCTCGTACATGCGGTGGCGGGTGCGCTCGGAGTGCATGGAAAGGCCGTAGAACTGGCGCGAGAGGCCCACCGCGAAGTCGGCGATGTCGATGCACTCCTGCACCTCGCCGAGGCCCTCGGGATAGATCTTGCCCATCTCGCGGCTGACGATCTCGCTGAGCTCCGCCTTGTGCGCGCGGAATGCCTCGCCCATGAGGCGCACGATCTCGCCGCGCTTGGGAGCGGGAAGCATGGCCCACTCATGCTGCACGGCCTGCGCGGCCTTCACGGCGCGCTCGTAGTCCTTGGCGGTGTCGAGCTTCACCGTGCCGAGCACCTTGCCGGTGGCTGGTTCGAGGCTGTCGACGGCCTTGCCTTCGGCAAGGAGCGTGGCGGTCTTGGTGCTGGGTGCGAGGAGGCGCGGGTCGCGCGCGATTCCGAGCCGCTTGAGGAGGTCGTTGGCCATGGGGAGGGCAGGATAGGGCCGGGAAAGAAACACGGCGCGGGCCTGGTGGCGCCGCGCCGTGGGGTTCGGTGACGGAGGTGTGTGCTCAGCCCTGCTTGGGCGCGGCCGGGGCTGCGGGAGCAGCGGGGGCAGCGGCCGGAGCAGCGGGCGCAGCGGCCGGAGCAGCGGGCGCGGCGGCCTTCGCGTCGGCCATCATCTTCTCCGCGGCGGCGGCGTCGATCTCCGAGGCCTTGGTCATGGTGACCTTCTCGCCCGGGACGTCCGGCGACTGGACGCGCTGGCCGGAGCCGTCGGTGAGTTCGGACGGCTTGGGCTGGATGGCGCCCATCGCGTCGAGCACGTTCATGCCGACGACGATCTTGCCGAACACCGCGTAACCGGGGCGGTTGGCGGGGTCGAGCGCGGGGTTGTCCTTGAGGTTCAGGAAGAACTGGCTGGTGGCGCTGTCCGGGGACGGCGTGCGGGCCATCGAGATGGTGCCGCGGCTGTTCTTGAGGCCGTTCATGCACTCGTTCTTGATCGGGGCCTCGGTCTTCTTCTGGACGTACTTGTCGTCGAAACCGCCGCCCTGGACCACGAAGTTGGGCACGATGCGGTGGAACGTGGTGTTGTCGTAGAAGCCGCTCTTCACGTACTTCATGAAGTTGGCGACGCTGATCGGCGCCTTGACCGGATCGAGCTGCAGGACGATGTTGCCCTTGGAGGTCTCGAGGAGGACGTAGACGGCGCCATCGGCGGC
>CAMBSR010000199.1 GCA_945870475.1 Phycisphaera mikurensis NBRC 102666 | reverse complement strand
TGGCCTTCGGCGGCTCGGTCTCCGAGACGGAGCTCGCGCGGCCCATGGTGGTCTATTGCGCTGGCGGCATGCGGAGCATCCTTGCGGCCGCGGCCCTGCGCGCCATGGGCTTCACCAACGTGCAGAGCCTCGAAGGCGGCTTCGGCGCGTGGGGGAAGTCCGGCCGGCCGATCGAGCATCCGCGCTCGCACGGCTGAGCGGGAAGGGCGTGCGGAGCAATCGATGTCGCGCTAGAAGAGCAGCTGCAGCTGGCTGACCAGGCTCACGTTGTTGCCGTAGTTCGTCAGGCCGAAGCCGCCTGCCACTGCGCGGATGCCGTTGATCTCGCCGGAGCCGAAGGGCACGATGACCCGGTTCGTCCACTTGACCTTGCGCTGCGCGAAGTACACGTTGGCACCCGCCTGGGCGATCCACGGCACGTCCGCCGTGTCCATCCACGAGCCCTCGGCGAAGACCTGGAAGTCGTCGGCAAGGAAGGTGCTTCCCTGCATGTTGATGCCGGACGCCCACTGGAGGTCGGGCGACCCCGCCGGATCCTTCATCAGGGCGAACTGCGCGATCAGGGTGGTGCCGGGCATCGTGGCCCGCACGTCGGCGGTGAAGCCCTGGGACGAGGGCGTCGGCGGCGTCGCCGGGTTCTGCGCCCGGCCGTTCGACCAGATGGTGCCGAGCCCGAACAGCACGCCGGGGACGTTGCTCGGCACGCTGGACTGCGTCTCGAGCTCCTTCCACTCGGCGCCGATCTTCCATTCGGTGCGCATGGCGAAGGCGTAGGAGAGGTTGGTGGTGGAGTCCCAGGCGGTCGACCGGACATCGAGCTGGCTGAATGTCCCGCCGGTCACGCGCCACGAGTCGCACTGGTACTTGCCGGTGACCCCGGTGTTCTTGCCGGTTCCGAACCGGTAGTTGAAGATCGAGTACTCGCCCGCGGTGATCTTGCTGGAACCGTAGAACGTGCTCTCGATGTCCCACGGCACGTTCTGCAGTCCCACGGTGCCGGAGAAGCCGTCGCCGAAGTCCTTCGAGATCCAGGCGTACTGCATCAGCACCTCCTGCGCCTTCTCGACGAATCGGTCAGGCTGCGAGTTGTAGGAGGCAAGTGCGAGCCACTGCACCGACGGGTCGATGGCCGTCCCCGAGAGCGTGAGGTTCACGCGGTGCGTCTCCATGCCCCACCGGTTGTCGTCTTCCGGCTGGTTGCTCGCGTTGTTGTAGACGAAGCGCACCTGGGTCATCACGCCGACCTTGAACATCCAGTTGCCGTCGCCGCTGCGGATGAACGCGCCGTCCGCGTAGCCGGTGGTCGCGCCGTCGGTGGCGAACGACGCACGCGTGGCGCTGTCGGCCATCGCGTCGGCGACCACGGCGCGCAGTTCCTTCGCGCGCTCACGGTCGATCCACTCCTCGCGCTGGGCCACGCGGATCTCCGCTAGCTCCGCGCGCATCGCGGCAAGCTCGCGCTGGACGTCGATGGGTGCGGGGCTGCCCAGGATCATGGTTGCGGAGCGTATGCAGATTCGCAGCGCTGGACGCGCGACCGCGCGGTCAGAAGAGGAGCTGGAGCTGCGTCACCAGGCTGGCGTTGTTGCCGGAATCTGCGATTCCGAGGCCGCCCGCGATGTTTCGGGTGCCGTTCACGTCTCCGGATCCGAAGGGCACCACCACCCGCGTGGTCACCTTCATGACCCGACCGCCCACGTACCAGTTCACGCCGCACTGGGCGATCCACGGCACTTCCACGGCGTCCATCCAGCATGCCTCCGCGAACGCCTGCACGCCGTCCGCCACGAACACGCTGCCCTGGACGTTGACGCCGGATCCCCATCCGAGCTCCGGCTGCCCCACCGGATCGCGCATCAGCGCGTACTGCGCGATCAGCGTCGCGCCGGCAGCGGTGCCCCGCAGGTCGGCGGTGAATCCCTGCGCGGCGGGCGTGTCGGGCTCCTGGCTGTTCTCCGCGCGCCCGCTCGACCAGAGCGTCCCCAGGCCGAAGACCATCCCCTCCTGACCCTCACGCAGGCTGTACTCCCAGTCGAGGTCCGTCCATTCGGCGCCGATCTTCGCCTCGGTGCGCATCGCCAGCCCCGCGGCCAGGTTCGTGGGCGAGTCCCACTGCTGCTCGAAGCCGTTCAGCTGCGAGAACACGCCGGCGGTGGTGCGCCACCAGTCGCCGTGGTAGGAGGCGGTAACGCCCTCCTGCTTGCCGGAGCCGAAGCGGTAGTTGAAGATCGAGAACTCGCCGGAGGTGATGTTGCAGCTGCCGACGTAGTCGCTCTCCATGTCCCACGGCACGTTCTGCAGCCCCACGGTAACGGCAAAGCCGCTGCCCATGTCCTTGCGCACCCACGCGTAGAGGAGGACCACCTCGTCGACCACCTCGACGAAACGGTCCGGCTGGGTGTTGTAGTCGGTCATCATCATCCAGCTGACCGATGGGTCGAGCATCGTCCCGGCGAGCATGGCATTGACGCGGTGCGTCTCCATGCCCCAGGTGTTGTCGGCGCCTTGCTGATTGCTCGCCGAGTTGTAGACGAACCGCACCTGCGCGAGCAGGTTGATCTTGACGCTCCAGCAGCCGTCGGCGCTTCGCATGTACGCGCCCCTGTCGTAGCCGCAGGAGACTTCGCTGGAAAGGAACGACGCGCGCGTGGCGCTGTCGGCCATCGCGTCGGCGACCACGGCACGCAGTTCCCTCGCACGCTCCCGGTCGACCCACTCCTCGCGCTGCGCCACGCGGATCTCGGCAAGCTCCGCACGCATCGCGGCAAGCTCGCGCTGGACGTCGATGGGTGCGGGGCTGCCCAGGATCATGGGTGCGGCACGGGCGCGGCGGTGCCGAGCTTGGTGAGGTCGATCGCCACGAAGGAGATGCGGGAGCACGACTCGCGCTCGAACAGCACGCCCGCGCGGTGCGCCGAGAGCTCCACCGGTGCGCTGTAGGCGAA
Source organism: Phycisphaera mikurensis NBRC 102666 (assembly GCA_945870475.1). Taxonomy (GTDB): domain Bacteria; phylum Planctomycetota; class Phycisphaerae; order Phycisphaerales; family SM1A02; genus UBA966. The sequence goes on along the minus strand of CAMBSR010000199.1, from coordinate 1,408 downwards.
CGAGCCGTCGTAGATGGTGCACACGAACGGCCAGCTGGCGCCGCCGTCGCTCGAGATCCACGCCCGGCCGTTGATGCGCTGCGTGGGGCTGTCGGGGCCGGTGCAGACGAGGACATTGGCGCCGCCCATCGCGAGGAGCCCGCCCATGCAGGACGGATCCACCAGCCCGGGGACCGCGGCAAGCGTGCTCCAGGTGGCGCCGCCGTCGTTGGAAATCGCCGACTTCCGCCGTGCGCCGCCGCCGAACTGCCGCGCCACCAGGAGGATCGAGCCGTCCGGTCGCTCCGCCATCTGCACCTCGTTGGCGTGGCCGGCGCCGTCCTCGGGCGCGGTCTCGCCCATGCTCCACGTCACGCCGGAGTCGTCGCTCCAGGCGGCGTAGACGCGCCAGTCGTTCGGCGGGCCCTGGTTGAAGGGCATCACCAGCCGGCCGGGGTGCGTGCCGTAGCGCAGCTCGATGCCCGCGCCGGGGCCGGTGGCGACGCTCGTCACCGGGGCGGGGCGCTTGACCGACTTGGTGATGTCGCGCGGCGTGCTCCAGGTGGCGCCGTTGTCCTCCGAGCGCAGCACGAGGGTGCGGCAGATGCGGTCGCCGTCGTTGCCCGGCTGCACGCAGCCCTCGCCGCAGCCCGTGGGATACGACTGCACCATCATCACGATGCGCCCCGCGTGCGAACCGGTGGTGCACTGCACCACGCACGGGTTGTTGAGCGAGCGCCCGGGGATGTCGAGCACGGTGCGCATGGTGCCCCACGTGGCGCCGCCGTCCTTGCTCTCGCGGCAGACGATGTTGTTCGAGCCGTTGTCGTCCTGCGAGCCGCGCGCCTCGGCGAATGCCAGGAGCGTGCCGCCCGAGAGGCGCACGATCGACGGAATGCGGTAGACGGCGTGGCCCGCCTCGCCGCCGACGAAGACGTCCACCGGCGCGGCGACCGTGGGCTCGGCGGGAGCGGTGGGCGTGGCGGGTGCAGCTGGTGCAGCTGGTGCAGCCGGCACTGCAGGCTTCGTGGGCGCCGCTTGTGGCGCGGGTGACTGCGCTGCACAGCCGATGGCGAGCGAGACGACGAGGCCGATGGTGATGGCGGTGCTCATGTCGGCCGTCGAGCGTAGCACCATGTGGATCGCCGGTGCGCGGAACGCACCGGATGCGTGGAACCGCCTGCTTGCACGGCGGTACGATCGTTCGCCCCATGCACCGCGTCGTTTCCGTGATTCTCCTGGTTGCCTTCATGGCGCTCGGCCTCGCCGAGGCCCCGGTGCGCGGGCAGGCGGCGGCGTCGGTGCCGAGCCTCCCAGTGATCATGTACCACCACGTGGGGAACTGGGGCGTATCGCGCGCCGACTGGGCACCGTGGGTGGTGCGCCCGGAGGATTTCGCCGCGCAGCTCGACTGGCTGCGTGCGCATGG
>CAMBSR010000198.1 GCA_945870475.1 Phycisphaera mikurensis NBRC 102666 | reverse complement strand
AGTTCGGCGGGCGCGTCAGCGATTCCGGCGAAGGCCGCTGGACGGTGATCGCGGCCGTGGAGGAAGGCGTGCCTGCGCACGTCATCTCGGCGTCGCTCTTCGATCGCTTCGAGAGCCGGGGCAACGCGGAGTTCGGGAACAAGATCCTGAGCGCCATGCGCTACGCCTTCGGCGGCCACCACGAGAAGTCGGCCGGCTCGCGGCACTGACCGCGGACCGCGCGCGCATCTACCATGCGACCGGCCCCGTGGCGGAATCGGCAGACGCAGCGGACTTAAAATCCGCAGCCGCGCGAGCGGCGTGTGGGTTCAAGTCCCACCGGGGCCACTTTCATCGATCAGGAACGCATTGCGCCGGGCAGTCCCGGTAGCCTGATCGCATGGCTCACATGGACTCGTCGGCCACCAACCCGGACGCCTCGAACGCACGGAACCGCGACAGTTCGGCGCTGCATGCCTCCCCATCGGGAAGCCGCGAACGCATTCCCGTCAGCGTGCACCCCACCAGCACGGCCGCGAGCCGCGCGGTGGCGGCGGAGATCGCCACCCTGCTCCGCGAGCGCGCCGCGCAGGGACGCAACGCGGTGCTGGGCCTGGCCACCGGATCCACGCCGCAGGGCGTCTACGAGGAACTGGTGCGGCTCCATCGCGAGGAAGGCCTCTCGTTCCGAAACGCGGTGACGTTCAACCTGGACGAGTACTGGCCCATGGCCCCGGAGGCGCTGCAGAGCTACCGGCGCTTCATGCAGGAGCACCTCTTCGACCACGTGGACATCGTTCCCTCGAACATCCACATCCCCGACGGCACCTGCCGCCAGGAAGACGTGGCCGCGCAGTGCGCGTCGTACGAGCGCGCGATCCGCGATGCCGGCGGCATCGATCTCCAGATCCTCGGCATCGGCCGCACCGGGCACGTGGGCTTCAACGAGCCCGGCTCCCCGCGCGACAGCCGCACGCGCCTCATCACGCTCGACCGCGTCACGCGCATGGATGCCGCCAGCGACTTCTTCGGCGAGCGCAACGTGCCGCGCCGTGCGCTCACCATGGGCGTCGGCTCCATCCTCGATGCGCGCCGCGTGGTGCTCCTGGCCTTCGGTGAGCACAAGGCGCAGATCGTCCGCGACGCCGTGGAAGGCCCGGTGTCCGCCAGCGTGGCGGCGAGCTTCCTGCAGGAGCACCCGGACGCGCGGTTCGTCCTCGACCCGGCATCGAGCGCGGCGCTGACGCGCTTCCACACGCCGTGGCTCCTCGGCCCCATCGAGGACCTCGGCCTTCAATGGGACGAGGCCACCACCAAGCGCGCCGTCATCTGGCTGGCGCGCACGCTCGGGAAGCCGGTCCTCAAGTTGGTGGAGGAGGACTACAACGAGCACGGCCTGCAGCCCTTGCTCGCAAGCCGCGGCGACGCGTACGACATCAACATCGAGGTGTTCCGCTCGCTGCAGCGCACCATCACCGGCTGGCCGGGCGGCAAGCCCGAGGACAAGGACTCGCCGTTCCCCAAGCGCGTGCTCATCTTCAGCCCGCACCCGGACGACGACGTGATCTCGATGGGCGGCACGTTCATCCGCCTCTGCGACCAGGGCCATGAGGTGCACGTCGCGTACCAGACCTCCGGCAACATCGCCGTGTGGGACGACAGCGCGCTGCGGCACATGGACTTCGTGCGCGAGTTCGCGGGAGCGTTCCCGCAGCTCGGGCGCGAGTTCGCGGAGCGCCTCGAGGCGAACATCGAGCGATTCGTCGCCACCAAGACGCCGGGCGTGGTCGACAGCGAGGAACTGCAGCGCGTGAAGGCGCTGATCCGCCGCAGCGAGGCACGCGCAGGCGCACGCTGGAGCGGCGTGCGGCCGGAGAACATCCACTTCCTCGACCTGCCCTTCTACGAGACGGGCCGCGTGCGCAAGAAGCCGCTGGGCGCGGAGGACATCCGCATCACCTGCGGGCTGCTGCGCCGCGTGCAGCCGCACCAGGTGTACGCCGCGGGCGACCTGAGCGACCCGCACGGAACGCACCGCACGTGCCTTGCAGCGGTGACGCAGGCGCTCGCCGCACTGCGCGCCGAACCGGCCGAGTGCGAGTGGCTGGACAATTGCGAGGCATGGCTCTACCGCGGCGCATGGCAGGAATGGGCGCCCGAGGAGATCGAGATGGCGGTGCCGCTCTCGCCCGACGAGGTGGTGCGCAAGCGATTCGCGATCTTCAAGCACGAGAGCCAGAAGGACACGCCGGTCTTTCCGGGAGCGAGCGATTCCCGCGAATTCTGGCAGCGTGCCGAGGACCGCAACCGTGCCACCGCGGCTGCGTACGACGCCCTGGGCCTCGCCGAATACGAGGCCATCGAGGGGTTCGTCCGCCTGGATTCCCTGCAGGCGTGAGCCGCGTCGCGTGTAGCCTCAACGTTTCATGTCGCCTCCCGAGCAGCCAAAGCCCGCGCTTCCGAATCCCACGGCGATCGTCCTCCTGGTGACCTCGGACGAGACGCTCGCCAGCCGCGTGCGCGCCATGCTCTCGCCCGACCGGACGATCTCGCTGCACGCGTCGCAGTCGATCGGCGACGCCGAGATCGAGGCGCTCGAGATCCATCCCACGGTGGTGCTCCTCGACCTCGACCTGCGCGGCCGGACGCCGGCCCTCGACCTGCTGCGCCGCCTGCGCGGACGCGCCGAGACCGCCAACCTGCCGGTCATCGTCCTCGGAAACGCGGAGGAGACGCAATTGCGGGCCGCGGTGTTCGATGCCGGTGCCGCCGACTACATCGAGAAGCTCCCCGATCCCATCGAGCTGCGCGCCCGCGTCAAGACGCAGTCCGAGGCGTTCAACGCACGCGCCGAGCGCAACGATGCGGTGGCGGCGATCGGTCGCCTGCAGCGCCAGCTCCGCGACGCCACGCGCGAGGCGGAGGAAGCCAGGCTCCGCGGCGGCGATCCGTCCGAAGCGGGCAAGGACGCGGTCCAGTCACGCAGCAAGATCGACGCACTGACGCGCCTGGGCGTCGAGCTGAGCCGCATCCACGACTTCCACCTGCTGATGGAGCGGATCCTGAGCGAGGCGCGCGCGCTGGTGGGCGCCGACGCCGGGACCATCTACACGCGCGAGGGCGATGCCCTGCGCTTCGCGTTCAGCCAGAACGAGTCGCTCGAGCAGCCCGGCCGCCACTCGAGCACGCGCTTCTCGAGCCTGGTGGTGCCGGTCAGCGCGCGTTCGATCGCGGGCTGGTGCGCCATGAGCGGCGAGATGGTCAACGTCCCGGACGCGTACCAGCTTGACCCGTCCGTGCCCTTCCGCTTCGACCAGAGCTACGACGCCGTCACCGGCTACCGCACTCGGTCGGTGATCGCCATGCCGCTGCGCAACGCGTCGGACGTGGTGCTCGGCGTGCTGCAGCTGCTCAACTCGAACCGCGCGTCACCGGACGGCACCTCGAACTTCTCGCACGAGGACGAGCGGCTGGTGGAGCACTTCGCGTCGATGGCCACCGTGGTCATCGAGCGCGCGCAGCTCACCGAGAGCGTGATCCTGCGCATGATCCGCATGGCGGAAGTGCGTGACCCCGCCGAGACCGGGCAGCACATCGAGCGCGTCGCCGGCTACTCGCTGGTGATCTTCGACGAATGGGCACGCCGCCGCGGATTCGAGGGCCCGGGCTTCGAGCGCCAGCGTGACCGCCTGCGCATCGCCGCCAAGCTCCACGACGTGGGCAAGATCGGCATCAGCGACGCCATCCTCAAGAAGCCGGGCCGCCTGGACCCGGACGAGGTGCGGCAGATGCAGCAGCACACCGTGATCGGCGCGCGGCTCTTCGCAGACAGTCCCACGCAGTTCGACGAGACCGCGCGCGACGTGGTGCTCAACCACCACGAGCGCTGGGACGGCGCCGGCTACCCCGGATACGTGGACCTCGACGGCCGGCCGATCGTCGATCCGGCCACCGGCCTGCCCCGCGCCGGCGGCAAGCGCGGCGAGGACATCCCGCTGTTCGCGCGCATCGTCGGCCTGGCCGACGTGTTCGATGCGCTCTCGAGCCGCCGCGCGTACAAGGACGCGTGGGGCGAGGACCAGGTACTCGAGTACGTTCGCTCCGAGAGCGGGCGGCACTTCGACCCGGAGCTCGTCGACATCCTGTTCGCACGGCTCGACGAGGTTCGCGCGGTCCGGTCGGCGCACATGGGTGACTGAATCACGAACGTTCCGGCACTGACGTTCGGCACGCAAACCCGCGATTCATGCGTCCGAGAACAGCAGCGCCGTGTATCCTGCCCGGATGCAGCAGACCGAGCGTCGACGCGCTTTTTCCAAGAGCCTTCTGGGACAGATGGTCCTTGCCACGGTGGTGCCGGCCGCATTGGTCATGGCGGCCATCGTC
>CAMBSR010000197.1 GCA_945870475.1 Phycisphaera mikurensis NBRC 102666 | reverse complement strand
ATAGGGGAATGCTCGGTAGGGAGGGGGATCCTAGCGAATCCCCCCTTGCTTCTCAAGCATCGGGGATTTCAGGGGGTTTCTTGAGGCAAATACCCACAAAGATGAGGGCGGTCCGGTGGTGCGTGCGCGTTCGGGGGTGGGGCGGCGGGTATCCGGCGCCCCAGCCGGTATATGGCGGCGCAAACGCCTGACAGGTCGAAATGCAAGCACTTTTCCCCGGGGTAGGGATCCTTGTACTTGAGCCAAAGTCAGGATTCTGTTCAAACTTCCAAGCAAGATGATTGCGGAACATTCTGCTGCTTCCGATAGTCACGCTTATGACTAATTCTGCGCGCCGTGCGCCTTCGGGTGCACGTCCCGCGTCGGAACCTTCGAGCTCTGTGTTCGAGCGCATCGGCTCTGATCGTGGGGATGACAATTTCCGCCATACCCCTTCCGTCGATCCGGGGAAGGCTTCGCTCGAAACGGCGTTGGCGGATGCCCGCGTCTGTCTGGCGGAGGACCTTTCCATCTGGACCCGCGTCCAGGACATCAGCACCCGCCTCGTCCACAACGGCGACGTCGACACGCTGCTCGCCGACCTCCTGCACGTGGCCATTGGCGTCACCGGCGCCGATGCAGGGTTGCTCTACTTGGTCGGCGAGGACCTGATCTCCACGCGCGTCGTGGCCGAGTTCGGCATCACGCCGCCGCTGACCCGTGCCGTGGAGGAATTCGGGCAGCTGGGTTCGCAGCTCATGCCGGTGCACGAGCGCATCGTGCTCCAGGACGTGCACCACCCGGAGCAGTTTGGGGCCGATTCCTTCGTGACCGCCATCCGTGAGCGCGGGTTCCGCGCCTACCAGTCGACGCCGCTCGTCAGCCGTCACGGCGTGCTGCTGGGTGCGCTGTGCACGCTCTGCCGCCGCCCGCGCCTGGTGGGTGACCGCGACCAGCGCATCCTGGACCTCCTGGCACGCCAGGCGGCCGACTTCATCGATCGAAAGCAGGCCCACGAGCAGCTGGCGCAGAGCGAGAGCCGCATGCGCGCCATCCTCGACGGCGTCACCGACGCAATCATCACCATCGATGCGCGCGGCATGATCCAGGGAGCCAACCCCGCCGCCGGCCGCATCTTCGGCTACGCCACGGAGGAACTCTTTGGCCAGAGCATCGGCGTGCTGATGCCGGAGGAGGAACGGATGCAGTTCCTCCGGGGCGTGGAATCGTTCATGCGTGGAAGGCCGAGCGATGTCATCGGCGCCCGGCACGAGGTGGCCGCCCTGCGCAAGGACGGATCGACCGTGTACGTCGAGCTCATCGTCAGCGAGGTGGTTCCGCGTCAGCTCTTCACCGCCGTGATGCGTGACGTGACCGCGCGCAAGGAAGCCGATGCGCGCCTGCGGCAGTCGGACCGGCTCTCGGCCCTGGGGACACTCGCGGCCGGCCTTGGCCATGACATGAACAACGTGCTGCTGCCGGTACGCGCGCACCTCAACGTGCTGGCCGCCGGCGCGGCGCAGCTTGGGCACACGGAGTGCTCGAGCCACATCAACGAGATCGGCAAGTCGGTGGTCTACCTGCAGCAGCTGGCGGACGGCCTCCACTACCTGGTCACCGATGCAGGCCACGCCGATGGCGGCGAGGACGGAGCGCGGCTGGCGGCCTGGTGGGCGCAGTCGGGATCGCTCCTCAGCCGGACCCTCCCGCCGCTCTCCACGGTCAAGGCCTCGATCCCCTCGTACCTGCCCATGGTCCGCGTCTCGGCCCACGCACTCACGCAGGCGGTCCTCAACCTCTTCGTCAATGCGGGCGAGGCCATCGCCGCGCGTGGCGACGGCACCCGCGGCGACGTGCGCATCAGCGCCTCGGTGACGCCGGACGGGCGCGCCGTGGTGCTCTCGGTGCGCGACAACGGCATCGGCATGTCCGAGGCGGTGCGCGCACGGGCCCGGGACATGTTCTTCACCACCAAGTCGCGCGGGCTGGGCACGGGCCTCGGCCTGGCCATGGTCTCGCGCATCGCCACGGAGTGCGGCGGATCGCTCTCCATCACCAGCGAGCCGGGCAAGGGCACCACCATGTCCATGGTGCTCCCCGTCGTCGAGGACGAGACCGACACCAGCACGCGCATCGCGCTCACCTCGGAGGACGGCCGCGCCGCGGCGCTGATGCAGTCCTCACTGCGCGCGCACGGCTTCGCGAGCGTCACCATCGACGAGGCGGACGACGCCGACGTCTGGGTGGCGGACCCGCGGACGGTGCCCGCCGCCGAGGCGAAGGCGTGGCTTGCCGCCCGCGCGGATCGCAACCTGGTGCTGCTGGGCGTGCCCAGTCCGGACATCCGCAAGGACTGGCGCGGGATTCCCGCGCCGGTCATCAAGACCGATTTCGGGATCGATTCGCTCATGGTCGGCGTCGACCGTGTGTGCTCGATCATTCACAGGAGGAACGACAATGAGTGATCACACCCAGGTACTCGAGGCCGAGCAGTCACCCACGCGCGCGCTGGCACGCAAGAAGGCCATCAGCCCCACCACCGGCACCGCGAACGTCGTCGTGCGCATCATGTGCGTGGATGACCATGCGCTGCTCCTCGAAGGCATGCGCGTCCAGATGGGCATGGATCCCGAGATCGACTTCGTCGGCTCCCTCACCAGCCCGGAAGGCCTGCTCGAGGAAGTGGAGCGCACGCGCCCCGACGTGGTGACGCTCGACGTGGAGATGCCCGGCCCCGATGTCTTCGAGACCGCCGACCGGCTGCGCCAGCGCTTCCCCGAGGTGCGGTTCGCCTTCATCAGCGCGCACGTGCGCGACACGCTGCTTTCCGCGGTATACCGCTGCGGCGGCTCCGGCTACTTCGCCAAGGGCGATGACGTGGGCGACATCATGGACGGCCTGAAGCGGATCGCCCGTGCCACCCGCGGGACGTTCGTGATGGGCCCCAAGGTGCAGGCGCAGTGCCCGGCGGCGCGGGACGTGCGCTCGACGCGTCGCTCGCGGCGCGCGGCAGCACCCGAGCAGCGGATCATCAGCTCGATCGACCGGCTGACGTCGCGGGAGATCGAGGTGCTCCGCCATATCGGCAGCGGCCAGTCGCGCGTCGAGATCGGCAAGGCGCTCTCGCGCAGCCCGAAGACCATCGACGGCCACCAGGAGCGCATCATGAAGAAGCTCGGCATCGAGTCGCGCGCGGACCTGATGCGGTTCGCCATCCGCGAGGGCATCGCGCAGGCCTGAAGAAGCGCGGACATTTCCTGTCGTTCCAAGCGCGCGCGGACACACGTCCGCGCGCGCTGTCTTTTCGATGCGTGCTCCGCGGTCCGATCCATTGCGGACGCTTCCCTGCATCGGCGCGCCGATCGCAAGCTTCACCCCTGCAATCGTTGCTTCGTGCGTGAAATCACCATTCCGCTTCATACCGTGGAGGTTCGTACGGCGTTGCCCGCGTCGTGCACCTTCCAGTGGACTGATCGGCGGACGTGCAGGGCAGCGGCCGCGAACGAAGAATTCCGCAATGATCGCAGCTTCCCACTCACGAATCCTGCTTGCCTCGGTGCCCGCGGCCGCTGCCGCAGGTTCCGCCTTCGCAGGAACCAGCACCACCGCGAACTACGTACCCTGTGGTTCATCTGAAGGGCCCAACAGCAAGGGCATCTTCACGACGCTGGTGACCTACACCTACTCCGGCAGCGGCACCAGCGCCAACGTCTCGGTGTTCCTGACCAACACCACGCTGCTCGCCAACGGCGGCTTCATCACGGGCCTCGCGGTCAACCCGGATCCCGGCGCCACCGGCCTGGTATTCAACTCCTGCACCAATGCCGCGTTCATCGACTGCGGCAGCCCCGTGACCGCGTCGCCGTTCGGCAATTTCGTCGCTGGGGCCGCGCTCGGCGGCGACTGGCTCGGCGGCGGTAGCCCGAACGCCGGTATCGCCATCGGTGCCTCGGCCACCTTCAACTTTACCATCTCCGGCTCGGCCGCGCTCCTTGGCGCCATGACCGCCGAGGACGTCTTCAACGAGGAGGATGACCGCGCCCTGGTCGTCCGCTTCCGCGGCGGCGAAGGTGGCTGGTCGGACAAGGTCCTCGGCTGCGCGGCACCTGCGCCGGGCGCGGTCGCGCTCCTTGGCGTCGCCGGCATGTTCGGCGCCCGTCGCCGTCGCTGACACCGTTCACGCTGGCACCGGCCGCGCTGCGTGGGCGGCCGGTGCCATGGCGCGTGGACGCGCGCGGCCTTCGGGCTTCGTCCGTCGCACTGCAAGCGCCGAATCACTTCCATGCATCGCCGGCGCACCTTGGTGCGATGCCGGCGGCGGAGAGCGCCTCCGAGAGGCAAGACTCGGTCGATGGAGCAGGAGGCCTGCAGCACACAGCGGCGGACGGCGC
>CAMBSR010000196.1 GCA_945870475.1 Phycisphaera mikurensis NBRC 102666 | reverse complement strand
TCGCTCGAGCGGCTGAGGTCGATCACGCCGTTGGCCGTCCACGCGTAGCCCGCGGGGTAGGGCATGGTGACCGCGCCGGGCACCGGCGAGGCGAATCCGTAGCAGATGGGCAGGCAGCGGTTCAGGTCGTCCCACGTGCCGAAGTTCTTCCATGGGCGGTCCACGGTGATGCCACCGCGAATGCTGCCGCGCAGGTCGTTGGGGCTGAAGGGCACCCAGCCTGCGGTGGGCAGATAGAACTCGCACCAGGAGATGAACCGGGTGCGCTGCGAGGTTCCTGACGAGTTCGACTGTTCCGCCATGCCGAGCACCACGCGCGCGGGGATGCCTGCCGCGCGCAGCACCGCCACGCACGCGGCGGCCACGTCGTGGCAACTCCCGGTGCCGGCGTTCATGGCGTTCCAGGCACCGTTGAAGACGATTCCGCGGGGGAAGCCGTTCTCGATGCGCGTGCCATCGGCGTCCACCGCGGTGAAGGCCTGGATCGTGGCGCGCACCAGCTCCTTGGCGGCGATCCACGGCGTGACCGTCCGCAGGTTGCCTCCGCTGGCCTTGTCCACGAACTTCTTGAAGTCCTCATGGCCCGATTCGATGCCGGGGCTCGGCTTCAGGCTTTCCTGCGCCTCGGTCGGCCACTCCGCGGGCCAGGTGATGGCAGCGGCGGCGCGTTCGTCCACCACCGACGACCAGCACTGTTCGGTCCACGCGGCCGTCCACTTGATGCTCTGGCCGTTGGCGTCGGGGATGGCAATGCCGACCGCCATCATGCCCTGGGCCAGGCCCTGGCGTGTGGTGGTGCGCAGCTTGGCGTTGGGGGCCTTCTCGCCCTGGACCCAGATCTCGGTGCGGATGCTGTCGGGGCTCACCTGGCTCCACGTGGATTGCAGCACCACGGGCATCCACACCATGATGCGGCTCAAGGCCATCGTCTGCACCTGGCCGTCGCGCATGACGGGTGCGTAGACGCTCGCGTTGAGCTGGGCATCCCAGATCCGCGGCTCGACACGCTTGAGGGGCGGTTCGGGCGGCCGCCCGGAGATGGTGCTGAAGGCGGCTGGGGCCTGGGCCGAAGGTGCCGCGGGTGCCGGCGGGGCGCCCACAGGGGGACTGCAGACCAAGGCGGCGACGAGCGCTGCTCCGGAGACCATGGCCTCACGATACGCCGGGGGCGTGTACTTCGACTGCAAAAACACCGCGGGCCCGGCATGGAAGCCGGGCCCGCGGGAAGGATCACGGTCAGGCGGAGCGTGTGCTCCGCGTGGCGGTCAGGGGCAGTTGCCCCAGGCGCCGAGCAGGGCACCGAGGTCGGCACCGCTGGTGGTGCCGTCGCCGTTCAGGTCGCCGTCCGGGCCATTCCAGGCGCCGAGCAGGAACCCGAGGTCCGCACCACCCACCACGCCATCGAGGTTGAGGTCAGCCGGGCACGGCGCGCTGCTGCAGTTGGCGGCGCAGTCCGCTGCCTTGGTCACGCAGATGGCATCCCAGCGCACGGTGGTGCAGAAGGGATCGAGGCCACCGACGTACGCGCAGCAGCAGGCGTCGGCGCAGAACGGGTTGCCGTGGGCAACCGCGCAGTCGCCGGCGTTCGGGTCGCCGCAGGTGTAGGTGGGAGCCTCGTAGTTGGCAGCGCCCGGGGTGTCCTGGGAGGTGCCGGCCACGACGGACGAGGAACCGATGAACCACGTGCTGTTCGCCTGGCGGATGCCAATGATCGGGCCGGCGTAGGTGGTGACGATGGTGTCACTTGTCACCGGGTTGGAGAGCATCACGACGTTGTCGAGGCGGTTGTTGCCGGCTGCGGACGTGTTTCCGGTGACCGTCATGCGCAGATAGGCATCGACTGCGGAATCGAGTGCCGTGAGCGGAGCCAGGCTCTTCAGGGCGAACGAGGACGGGAGAGTGGTGATGGCGTCGATGTCGGTCCAGCTCGTCCCGTCGATGCTCCAGGCCCACTGCTGGGTCGTGAAACCCGTGCTGGTCCTTTGGGTGGCGTAGTTGACATTCAGGCCCAGGATGCTTGCCATCGGGAACTTGAACACGACGGACTTCCCGTTGGCCGTGCTGTTGACGAGCGCCAGCGATGCCGGGGAGCTCGTCGACGTTGCCATGCCGCCAGTGGCGTTGACGGCCGTACCGCCGAAGGCGTTGAGCTCACGGGTTGCGGTGGCTGCGGAAACCCAGCTTGCCGAGCCGTTGGTTCCGTCGGCGAAGAGGGTGCCGGTGCCAAAATTTGCGGTGAACACGCGAGGCTGCGCCGTGTCTGCTGCGGCCACCGCGGTGCCGCCGGTGGTCGTGGTCTGGAAGTCCCATGCGGCAACGATGGTGCCGGTGGTGGCGCTCACCACGGTGCGGGAGACGTACGGACCGAACGTGTTGGCGCTGTACCACCAATCCTGGCCCACGGCGGGCACTGCACCGTTGGTCTCCTTGAACGCCACGCTGTCGAGGATGGCCGACCACGGGGTGATGTCGAGGGTGCCGTTGTCGTCGGTGTCGAGGTCCTGGCCACCGGCGCCCGAGTTGGGGGCGCGCGTCTGGTAGGTGTCCGTGCCGGTGAAGTCACGGACAAGCATGAACGTGATGTTGTCCGGGGACTCGATCTGCGTGTCGGCGGCCAAACCCGAAGCCTGGTAGCCCCACGGGAGGTCGGTGGCGCCCGCATCGATGGTGAAGGGGAACGTGCCCGAGGTGTCGGCCGCGTTCGCGGGGTTCTGGCCGGGGTTGTGCAGCACCAGGTAGCCGTTGGAACCGATCACGTCGGTGGCGGCGAATCGGTAGATCCACTCGACCACGCCGGTGCCGGTGATGGCGGTGCCGGAGGAGACGCCGTCGCCGATGGCGATCACGGTGACGCCCGCGAGCGACTCGCCGGGTGCGCCCGAAATCTCGATGTACTCGGCATTGAAGCTGCCGGTGCGGATCTCGTTGAGCTTCAGGTCTGCATACGTCGCCGCAGTCATGGTGAGGGCAGCCGTGCCCATCATCGTGATGAATCGCATCGTGATAGTCTCCGTGTGTGGAATGAAAATCGGGCGCCTGCCGTGCACTGAGCGAGGCCGAGAACGAGTCTAACCCGACCGTGCAAGAACGCATTCATCGTACGGATGGTTCGATCAACATGGCGCTTTTCGGACGTTCAATCTCCATTCAGGCCCGGGAAGCACGGCTGTCCGCTGGGATCGCGGCGTTTCTCCTGAGTAATGCGGCGGGGTGGTGGTTGCAGGTCGCACCCGGGGAATCGGGGGTCTCCGGGATGGTGCGATCCGGGCCCGGGGCGCGCTTCGACGCGGTTGCTTCCGCTGCGGATCTTCGGGAATTCGTGGGTGATGGCACGCCCCGCGTGGCCGGAACGCCGGGGGCCGCGGCTGGCCGCGATCGGCTGGCGAGGCTCTTCGGCACGCTTGGCCTGCAGGTCGAGCGCCAGGCTGCCCATGTGGAGCGTCGCGCCGGATCGGTGGACCTCGAGAACCTGGTGATTCGGGTCCCGGGGGCTCGGCCTGGGTCGCCGCGGGTTGCCGTGGTGGCGCACTCCGACAGCGCGCCGGGCGCGCCCGGGGCTTCCGACGACGGCGCCGGCGTGGCATGTGCCGTCGGCATCGCGCGTGCGTTGGTGGCGGAACAGCCGGAACACGACGTGCTGGTGGTCATCACCGACGGCGAGGAGCGCGGGCTCCTGGGCGCCGAGTTGTTCATGGCGCAGCATCCGCTGGCGAAGGGGCTGCGTGCCGTGGTCAACATGGATGCGCGCGGCGCGGCCGGGCCGGCGTTCGTCTTCGAGACCGGGCCGGAGACCGCGTGGCTGGCGGAGCTGCTGGCGCGGCGCGTGGATGCGCCGCGCACCAGTTCGCTCATGGGCGTGGTCTACGGCGCCATGCCGAACGGCACCGACTTCACGGTCTTCCTGCGTGCTGGCATCAGCGGGTTCAACATTGCATTCCTGGGCGACATGGCGGCGTACCACACCGGGCTCGACACGGTGGAGCGGCAGTCGCCGGCCTCGCGCGAGCACATGGGGCGCACGGCGCTGGCGCTGGTGCGCGGGCTGGACGAGGAACTGCCGGAAGGGGAACTGCCCGCGGAACGCGCGGTGTTCGGCGACGTGCTCGGGCTTGGCGTGGTGCGGTGGCCCGAGCCGTGGACTCCGGCGATTGCCGTGTGTTCGGCGCTGGCAGTCGGCGCGGCGGCGGCATGGAACGGGCTGCGGGGGCCGCGACCGCTGGCTGCGCCCGGCGCGCGTGCCGTCGGGCGCGTACCCGGCCGCGCTGCGGCGGAAGCATTGGCCGCGTCCATGGTGGCGCTGGTGCTGGTGGCGCTGATCGGCTGGGGCTTCGGCACGGCATGCCGCGCGGGCGGGCTGACGATGGCGAACGCCGGGGCTCGACTGCACCTCCTGGACGGCGTGCTGCAGCTCGGT
>CAMBSR010000195.1 GCA_945870475.1 Phycisphaera mikurensis NBRC 102666 | reverse complement strand
GCGCCTTCCGGCAGGGGCAGCTGAAGGCATTCGCCGCGCTGCCCGGCGCCGACCGCACCGAGGAGCGTGCGCGGCAGCTGTGGGACGAGATGCTCGCCAGGTCGGACGAACTCGTCTCGATGCGCGCGCCCGACGACCGCACCATCGTGGTGACGCTTGCGCAGCCGGTGCCCTACTGGCTGTCGATCGTCGCGTTCCCGGTGATGGCACCGGTGCATCGGCCGACCCTCGGGCGATTCTCGGGCTTCGACGTCGCCAGCGGGCGACGCACCGTCGATGCGGCATGGACCAAGCCCGGCACGATCGTCTGCAACGGCCCGTACGTTCCGCAGGACTGGCGTTACAAGCGCCGGATGCGGCTGGTGCGGAATCCCGAGCATTGGGATCGCGCGCGCGCGGACGTGCAGACCATCGACATCCTGGCCATCGCCGACAGCAACACCGCGGTCCTCTCCTACGAGGCCGGCGGCGTCGACTGGGTACCCGACGTCCGCGTGGCCTACAAGGCGGACCTCGCGGAGCAGGGCAGGCGCTGGATCGAGCACCACCGGGCGCAGTACGACGCGCTGGTCGCGGAGGGCAAGTCCGTGGACGAGGCACTCGCCGCGCTTCCCCTGCCGCAGCGTGGCGAACGCAACGACGTCCACGTGATCCCCAACTACGGCACGGACTTCTACAGCTTCAACTGCCGGCCGACGCTCGCCGGCGGCGCGCCGAACGCGTTCGCATCCGCGGGCGTCCGGCGCGCCTTCGCGCTGGCGGTCGACAAGCAGGCGCTTGCCGAGCGCATCATCCGCGTCGGTGAGCCGGTGGCGTCCACCCTGGTGCCGCCGTATGCGTCGGCCGATTACCCGTCGCCGAAGGGCCTCGGCCACGACCCGGAGCGCGCGCGGCGCGAACTGTCGGCGGCCGGATGGTCGTCGCGAACGGCGGACGGGATTCCGATGCGTGCCGACGGGACACCCTTCCCGACGGTCGATCTCCTCTACGCGACCGACAGCCCGCGGTACCTGGAGCTCTCGCTGGCGATGGCGGACATGTGGCGACGCGAACTGGGCGTGCGGGTGGAGCTGCGCGCCAAGGACTCGAAGTTCCTGAAGGCGGACCTTCGCTCGGGCAACTATATGATCGCGCGCGGCGGCTGGTACGGCGACTACCGCGACCCCACCACGTTCCTCAACCTGAGCCGCACCGGCGACGGGAACAACGACCGCGGCTATTCCAGTCCCGACTACGACGCGCTCCTCGACCGCGCCGCGGCGGAGCGCGATCCGGCGAAGCGGCTCGCCATCCTTGCCGATGCCGAGCGCATGGCGGTGGAGGTGGACATGCCGATCCTCCCCATCACCCACTACGCGACGATGCTCCTCTACGACCCCGTGCGGATCCGCGGCGTCACCCGCGACCCCTCGTTCGACCAGCGGCTCTCGAACATCCGCGTGCTGCGCCCGCGCTGAGCGCGGTTCAGGCGCGCCCGGACTGGATGCGCGGGTCGATCCATGCGTACATCACGTCGACGAGCAGGTTCATCAGGATCACCACCGTGCCGAAGACGAGCACCACGCCCATGAGGAGCGTGATGTCCTTGGCGAGCACCGCATCCACGAAGTGCTGCCCGATGCCCGGCACGGCGAAGACGCGCTCGACCACGAACGAGCCGGTCACCGCGAAGGCCGTGGCGGGGCCGAGGTAGCTGAGCACCGGAAGGAAGGCGTTCTTCAGCGCGTGGCGCATGGCGGCCTGGCGGCGGCCGAGGCCCTTGGCGCGCGCGGTGCGCATGTAGTCCGACGACATCTGCTCCAGCATCGACGAGCGCATCAGGCGCGCGATGTACGCGGCGAACGGCAGGCTGAGCGCGAGCGCCGGCAGCAGCAGGCTCCGCACGCCCTGCCAGCCGCCGATGGGCACCAAGCGGAGCTTGGCGGCGAAGACGATGAGGAGCACCGCGCCGGTCACGAAGCTGGGCACGCTGATCCCCACCACCGCCAGGAACTGCGTGGCGGCATCCGAGACCGAGCCGGGCCGCAATGCACCCACCACGCCGGAGGTCACGCCGATCGCAAGCGCAAGCAGGATCGCCGCGATGCCGATGGTGAGCGAGACGGGCACGCCGTCGGCCAGGATCTCGTTGACCGACCAGTCGCGGTGCACCAGGCTGGGGCCGAAGTCGAACGGTCGCGGCGCCTTGCCGAGCACCCACGAGATGCCGCTCGCCTTTCCCAGGTAGTCGAAGTAGAAGCCCACCGGGTCGTCGAGGCGGTACTGCGCGCGCATCGCCGCCTGCGCCTCGGGCGATGGGAGCCTGCCCTGGTCGCCGTCGAGGGGGCTGCCGGGGGCAACCCACGCCAGCATGAACGTCAGCGTGTAGATGGCAAGGAGGAGAAGCGGCAGCTGCGCCAGCCGGCGCAGCACGAACGCGATCACGGCTTGGCGCCCCCCGGGAGCGCGTCCTTCGGCGTCGGGGCCGACTTCTGCGCGGGGCGCTGCTGTTCCATGCCCACATCCTCGATGGCGCGCTTTGCGCGGCGCTCGGCCACCCACGTCACCGCATCCGCCAGCTTGCCCAGGTCCGCGTCGCCGCTTCGGCGGCAGACATCGAGCATCGGGTCCTTCGGATCGACCACGCGCGTGATGGCCCAGCTGCGCAGCACCGTGGGCGAGGTGCTCGCCTTGGCCGCCTCGAGGAGCGGCGCCATCTCGGCCGTGTCCTCGGGCATCACGCCGATGACCCACGCCTGCGCGCGTTCGGGCAGTGCCTTCCATGCTTCGACGACATCCGTCCAGATCGCCTTGGTGTCCACGCGCGCCGCCTCGGGCAGGCGCTTGGGGTCCGCGGCGGCATGCACCAGGAGGGCAAGGCGGGTCACCGCGTCGACGTTCCCGGCGCTGCGGATCAGGGCGCGTGACTCCGTGAGCCACTCCGCGGTCACGTCGACGCCCGTGAACTGGATCGGCGGGCAGCCGGTGACGCTCCCGAGGAAGCCCGCCGAGATGCCGCCGGTGGCGGCGGACGGGTTCGAGACGACGGCCACGTTCACCAGGTGCGCATCGAGCGGCTGCACGTTGAGCACCAGGCCCACCATCGTGAGGTCGGCCTCGATGTTGACGGTGATCTCCTCGCCCGGCCCCAGGCGCAGGCGGCGATCGATGAGGATCGGCTGCGGCGGCAGTTCCGCCGGGTCGCTGTTGCCCGGCCGCGGAGCCGCGGCGCGCATCGTCAGCTTGCCGGTGATCGGGCAGTCGCCGCCGATGGCGAGCGGGATGCGCGAGTTGTTGCGCATGCGGATCGTGAACGAGAACTGTTCGTAGGGCTTGATCTGCGTGGACGACGGGGTGATCTCCACCGTAAGCGCACGCAGCGGGTGCTCCATCATCTCGTCGAGTGCGAGCGGAAGCTGTGTCTCGAGCGCCTTGTCGAGCGCTGCGGATCCCTCCTTGAGGGCCGGGGTGAGCTGCGACGTGAGCACCACCTGCTGGCCGAGGACCTCGGCGAGCCGATCGAGCGCCAGCAGGCTGATGGACGTCCCGATGCGCGATTCGGCGATGGCGCGGAATTCCTTCGCGGCCTCGTGCGGGCGCTTGAGGTCCGCCAGCGCCGAGGCGTATGCGTAGTGTGCCAGCGGGTCGTTCTCCCGCATCGGCTCCAGCGCCTTGGCCGCCTCCTCCGGCTTGCCCTGCCTCCAGAGGAGCATCGCCTCGAAGCGGGCCTTGCCATCGCCCCCGAGCGCACCCGACTTCGCCGCGTTCTCGATCAGCCCGGGCACGGTCCGCATCTCGCTGCCGAAGAGGAGGAGCGTGGTGACCTTCTGGATGTCGTAGCTGCCGATCGCGGCGTCGGAATCGCCGCGTTCCTTGGCGCGCCGGATCTCCGCATCGGCTCCGCGGAGCGCCTGGTCGAGGAGCTCCGCGAGCTTCTTCTGGTTGCCGTCCTTCTTGGCCACCCCGAGCATGGCGATCGAGAGCGACGACGGCAGCGGCGGGAATTCGCGGGAGAGGCGCTCGTTGGTGATGGACGGATCCATCAGCGAGATCATCCGGCGGAAATCCTCCGTCAGCCGGTTCATGCGGAGGTCGAGCTCGTGCATGGCCTCCGCGCGCTGTCCGCTGCCCCAGAGCGCGGTCGCCAGGTCGCCGGTGAGGGAGTAGACGGTCTCGGCGCGGCGCTCGGCCTCGGCGACGGTGATCGCCAGGCGCGCGGCGCGTTCGGCGCCCTTGAACGCGCCACCGTCGAGGAGCACGCTGACGAGGGCGCTCCAGGTGGCGAGGTCGCGCGGATTCGCCTCGACCGCGACGCTCAGGAGCTCCACGTCCGCCGCCGGATCGCTGACGCGCATGCGGAAGAAGCCGGCGGCGGCCTGGGCCGCGGCGGGATATCCGGGGTCGGCCTTCACCGATTCGGCCAGCCAGCGCGCGAAGAGCTCGGTGTTGCCGATGCGGCTCTC
>CAMBSR010000194.1 GCA_945870475.1 Phycisphaera mikurensis NBRC 102666 | reverse complement strand
TAGAACGGCGTGATCCAGATATCGATCTTGCCGGTGGCCGCGAGCGCGAGGCCCACCAGCGCAAGCAGCAGGCTCGCGCCGATGTTCACGGCCACGATGCCCTTCGCCTTGCGCGCCAGCTCCAGCAGGAACGGGATGCTGCGCAGGTCGTCGTTCATGAGCGCCACGCCGGCGCTGTTGGTGGCGATGTCGCTGCCGGAGAGGCCCATGGCCACGCCCACGTCCGCGCTCGCCAGGATCGGGCCGTCGTTGATGCCGTCGCCCACCACCAGCGTGCGCGCGCCGCGGCGGATCAGGTACTTGAGCTCCTCGTGCTTCTCCTCGGGCAGGCACTCGGCCTCGATGGCGTCGACGCCCACGGCCTCGCCCACGCGCTTCGCCACGCTCAGGCGGTCGCCGGTGAAGATCACCACCTTGCGGACGCCCAGCTGGCGCAGTTCCGCCACGGTCTCCGCGGCGTTGCGGCGCAGCTTGTCTTCCAGGCCCACGGCGCCCAGGTAGCGGTCGCCCAGCATGACGTGCACGCCGCTCATGCCCTCGAGCTTCTCTTCCACGGACTTCACCTGCGTGGCCGCGCCGGCGTTGAGCTCCGCGATCCACATGCCGCGCCCGGCGTACACCGTGCCGGCGGGGGTCGATGCCTCCACGCCGCGGCCCGGCACTTCCTTGTAGCCCGTCACCGTGGCCGGCACCAGGCGCGCGCGCACCGCGGTCTCCATGATGCTCTTCGCGAGCGGGTGGTTCGAGCTCTGCTCCGCGTCGGCCGCGGACTGGAGCAGGGCGGCGCCGTCGGCGCCTTCCGCTGGCACCAGGCGGCTCACCGCGAACTTGCCCGTGGTCAGCGTGCCGGTCTTGTCCATCACCACCGTGTCGACCGCGCCCGCGGCCTCCAGCGTGCTGGTCTGCTTCACCATGATGCCCAGGCGTGCGGCTGCGGCGAACGCGGCCACCATCGCGGTGGGATAGGCAATGAGGAGCGCACCCGGCGTGGTCACCACCAGCACCGTGATCGCGCGCACCGCCGCCGCGTCGCGCGTGGCGGGATCGGTGCTCTTGGAAGTGAAGAACCACACGAGACCCGCCACCATGAGCACCACCGGAACGTAGTAGTTCGAGAGCTTCTCGATGAGCTCCTGCCGAGCGGTCTTCGACTTCTCCGCCTCGCGGATCAGGTTCTCCACCTTGCCGATGGTGGTCTGCCCGGCCACGGCCGTGACGGCGATGTCCACCTGGCCGGTGATGTTCGCGGTGCCCGCGTAGACCTGCGTTCCGGGCTGAGCTTCCACGGGAACGCTTTCACCGGTCAGCGATGCCTGGTTGATCGAGGTGCTGCCCGCGGTCACCGTACCGTCCACCGGCAGGTTCTCGCCGGGGCGCACGCGCACGGTCATGCCCACCTGCACCTGGGCGAGCGCGATCTGCCGCTCGCTGCCATCGGCGCCCACCACGCGCGCCTCGTCGGGGGTGAGTTCGATGAGCTCGCGGATGGCGCGCTGGGCGCCCCATGCGGTGCGGCTCAGGATGAGTTCGGCCAGCCACAGGAAGAAGGCGAGGAACCCGGCCTGCAGGAAGAAGTTGTTCGCCATCGCGGCGAGCACCGCGAGGCTCGCGAGCGCGTTGCCGCCGGGCTGGCCGTTGCGTACCTCGCGCACGGCGCCCGCGAAGAGCGGCGTGGCCACGATGATGGCGCCGATGGCCGCCGGGATCTGCGTCACGTTCTCGGCGAAGCCGAAGAGCGCGTTCCCGAGCCACGAGACCAGGAGGAGCATGCCGCCCGAGAGCGCCACCACCAGACGACGTTCAAGCTGGCTGCCACCCGAGGCCAGGGCCTCGGCGGCGGAGGGGCGGTTCGACTGCTCGTCGGCGGGGGTCATCCCGGCGATGGGGGCGGTGCTCATGGTGGGCAATTCTACGCCCGGAACTCACCCCACGCGTTCCGCACCCGCCTCGCGCCCCATGAGGTCGCGGATGGCTTCGGCGGGCGTCTTCCCGTGGAACAGGATCGATTCCACGGCGCGCACGATGGGCATGTCCACGCCGTGCTTCTGGGCCAGCGCCAGGAGCGCGTGCGAGGTGGCCACGCCCTCGACCACGGAGTTGGTCCGCGCCAGGTACGAGGCCAGCGGCTCGCCGCTTCCGATGGCTTCGCCGCAGGAACGGTTGCGTCCCTCGGGGCTGAAGCAGGTGGTGGCCAGGTCGCCCACGCCCGCGATGCCGAAGAAGGTCTCCGGCCGTGCGCCGAGCGCGGAGCCGAGCCGCACGATCTCCGCCAGCCCGCGCGCGAGCAGTGCGCTCTTGGCGTTCGACCCCAGGCCCAGCCCGTCCACCATGCCCGCGGCAAGCGCCACCACGTTCTTGGCGGCACCGGCGATCTCGACGCCCACCACGTCGGTGTTGGTGTAGATGCGAAGCCACGGCAGCGCGAAGGTGCGCTGCACGCGCTCGGCGAGCGCGGCGTCGGCGCTCGCGCTCACCATGGTGGCGGGAAGCCGCATGGCAAGTTCCGCGGCGATGGTCGGCCCGCTGAGGACCGCCACCGCGCGCCCGCCGGGGCACGCCGCCGCCTGCGCAAGCACCTCGCTCGGGCGGAGCAGGGTGCCGTCCTCGATGCCCTTGGTCACGCTCACCACCGGCACGCCCGCGGGCAGGTGCGCGGCAAGCGGCTTCCACGCGGCGCGCACGAACTGCGTCGGCACGGCGTTCACGGCAATGGTCACGCCGGCGAGCGCCTTCGCGCCGTCGGCCTCGAAGCGCACCGCGTCGGGGATGCCGAGCTCCGGCAGCCGCGCGCTGCGGCGCGTGCGGGCGAGCTCGTCGATCGACTCATGGAACGGCCCCCACACGGTGACCGGCACGCCGCGCTCGGCCAGCATGGCGGCCATCACGACGCCCATCTGGCCGTCGCCGACGATCGCCACGCGTTCGGCCAATGCGTCATTCCTCGTCAAACTTGGACTCCACCAGGCGCACCAGCGTGGCAAGCGCGCGGTCCGCGTCGCTGCCCTGGCACGTGATCTCGAGTTCGGTCCCCTGCGTGGCGGCCAGGAGCAGCATCTGCATGATGCTCTTGCCGTCCACCACTTCCTCGTTGTCCGCGCGGCGCACGCGCACGTCGGCCGCGAAGCCGTTCGCCGCGTCCACGAACGCCATCGCCGGCCGCGCGTGCAGGCCAAGCGAATTCTGGATCGTGGTGCGGGCGGATGCCAACGTGCGGGGTGCGTCCCTTAGCGCTGCTGCGAGGCGGAGTCCGCCTCCTCGAGGAGGCCCCACACCTCGGCAGGCGACTTGGCCTGGCGCAGGAAGCGGCGGAACTTGTCCTGGGTGAGGACGCCGAAGATGCACTCCATGGCGTCGATGTGCTCCTCGGGCCGGTCCTCCGGCGAGAGGAGGAGGAACACCACGTGGACGAGCTGCTTGTCGAGCGCCTGGAACTCGAGGCCGCCCGGCGCGATGCCGACGGCGGCGAACACGCGCTGCACCTCGGGGGTCTTCACGTGCGGCGCGGCCACGCCGTGGCCGAACCCGGTGGAGCCCTTCTTCTCGCGCTTGATGACGGCCTTGGAGAGCTCGTCGGCAAGCGCGGGCTTGACGGCGCCGTTGGCGGCCAGGCAGTCCACGAGCTCGCGGATCGCGTCGTCGCGCTTGGTCGACTTCAGCGGGGCGATGATGGCCTTCTCGACGACGATGTCGCGGAGCTTCATGTCTGTTCTTCCTGGTACGGCTCGGTGCGGCCTGGGGCGTCGGGACGCCGGCACGGGCAATGCCCGCAACGCCAGCGGCCGCCGGGGTTTCCGGTGACCGCACAGCGTACAGAAATTGGCTCCGGGCGGTCAGGCCGCCCATGCAAGGAAAGTCACGGGGCTCACGCCACGCGGCGACGCGTTCCCATGTGCTTCTTGGCTCCGCGGAGGCGGTCCTTCCACTCGTGGAGCTGGCGCACGGAGCGGTCCGTCACCAGGTCAACGCACGCGTACAGGTCGCGGTGGACGCTGTTGGCGACGAAATCCTTGTGGTGCTCGACGTCGCTCACCACTTCCACGTGGAATCCGTTGGGGATGCGCTCCACCACCACGTGGATCTCCTGGAGGCGGTTGAAGAAGTGCGGGAGCTTGGCCATCTTCCTTTCGATGTAGGTGCGGATGGGTTCGGTCAGGTCCATGTGCTTGGCGCTGATGGTGATCTGCATAGCGACTCAACCTTCCGATGTAGTGAGGGCCTCTTCAAGCAATCCCGCGCAAATTCCGGCCCCGTGGGATCCGGCGGGCAAGACGTTCGGTGAACCGGCGGGCGCGGCGGTGTCGGCGCGCGCCTGGCGGTCGAAGACAAGGGTGAGTTCCGTGCGCTTTCCGTCGCGGCGGAGGGTGACGGCCAGTTCCGGCACGCGGATTGCTCCGGTCGCCTGGCGCCACTCGCGCTGGGACCGGACGGGCGTGCCCGCCACCGCCACGATCACGTCGCCGGCGCGGATCCCCGCGCGCTGTGCCGCCG
>CAMBSR010000193.1 GCA_945870475.1 Phycisphaera mikurensis NBRC 102666 | reverse complement strand
TCGGATCGGTAGTACGAGCGGTCGTGGATGCCCATGGGAGGAGACGAACGATATCGGAAAGAACCGCGGTTCCGTGGGAGTCAGCGTCCGCCGTTGCGGCGCCGTTCCGTGGCACGCGCCAGGATGGCGCGTTCGGCATCGCTCAGGCGATCGGCGCCCTCGCGGGCGATCTTCTCAAGCACCTGGTCCATGGCGCGGTCCTCGTCGGCGAGCGCCTGGCGCGCGCGCTCCGCCTTGGTACGTGCGGCCTCCGCCTCACGATCGGCGGCATCGTCGGCAGGTGCCGGCATCCAGGTCGGGCGCGCTGCCGCCACGGAGTCACCGGCGCGCAGGCGCCAGAGCGTGAACGCCGCGTACCCGGCGCAGGCGATGGCCACCGTCATCAGCGTGGAGAGGTCGCGGACGATCGCCGCCAGACCGGCGGCCGCCGCCATGGCAAGCGTGGCGGATGCGGCGATGCGGGGCGTGTCGAATTCACCGCGGCGACGGAGGATGAAGGCTTCCATCACCCGGCCGCCGTCAAGCGGGAGCATCGGGAGGAGCGCCAGCAGGGCAAGCTGCACGCCCGTCCACTGCACCAGCCAGAGCGTGTCCAGCCACCACGGATGCGGGTTGGCAAGCCACTCCGCGGAGAACGGGTCCGGGAGCGCCCCGCCGAGCCACTCGCCGGTGACCAGGCCGATGGCGATGCCGTTGGCCGCCAGGAGGAACGCGGACACGGCGCTTCCCACCAATGCTGCCAGCAACGCCGGCATGAACCCGGGGGCGGGGTCGATTCCCTGGATGCTTCCAAGCGGCCAGAGCACCACTTCATCGGCGCTGCCGCCGGCCGCACGCACGACCAGCGCCCGCACCCATTCGCGCACGCAGACCAAGAAGAGGAGTGCTGCCACCGCAATGGCAACCGTGGACGCGCCATGCACCGCGGACTGCCCGGGCGGGCCGAACACGCCCCGCAGCAGCACCACCAGCGCGTAGGCAAGGAACGTGAAATGAAGACGGAGGCGGACGCCCGCCAGCCCGATGAACGGAACGGACCACGCCAGCGGATTCGCCGGTGCAGGATCGCTCCGCTCCCAGGTCATGCCCTGCCCCCGCCGGCACCGAGCTTCCAGAGCGTGAACGCGCCGATCGTCTTGCCGTCCACCATGGTGCCGCTGCGGACCATGGCCTCGAGTTCCGCCTCGGTGCGAAGGACCACCTCGATCTGCTCGCCGACCTCGAGGCGCTGCGGCACCGGCACCAGGCCGCGCGCCTCGAACACATGCATGCGCTCGTCGGCAAAGCCGGGGCTCGTGAAGAACGTGCCGACGTGGCGGATGGAGGATGCTGAATGCCCGGTCTCTTCCTCCAGCTCGCGCGCCGCTGCCAGCGCGGGGTCCTCGCCGGGCTCGAGCTTGCCCGCGCAGAACTCGTCGAGCCAGGCACCGACCGCCACGCGCCAGTTGCGGATCATCACCAGCCGGCCGTCTTCGAGGACCGGAATGACCGTGACCGCGCCGGGGTGACGCACGATGTCGCGCACGATCTCGCGCCCCGCGTCGTCACGGAACGAGACGCGCTCGACGGCGAACACGCTGCCGCGGTGGATGGGCACTCGGTCGTAAGTCACGCGTGGCGGATGCATGCCGGAGGTGCCGTCCATGGATGGGGCGATCGTACGCGCAGTCGGGCGGGAAACGACGGAGCCCGGCACGAGGCCGGGCTCCGGGAGGTTGCTGCATGCCGCGGGCGCGGGCCCGCGCAGATCACTTGCCGGTCGGCTTCGGTGCCGTGGCGGGCTTCGATGCACTGGTGCGACCGGAGGATGCCGCCCGGACCGACGACGTCGAACCCGAGGACTTCGCGGTCGAGCTGCGGCTCGAACCGGTCGATGACGTGGTCTTCGATGCGGTCACGCGGTCGGCGGCTTCCGGCGCGTTGCGGGGCGACTCGGTGCTCGCGGTGGCCTCGCCTTCGGTGGCCGAGGACTTGGAGGTCACGATGACTTCCACGCGGCGGCTCTTCTCCTTCGTCCCGTCCGGACGGTCCGGGCCAAAGCTCATGAGGCCCATGTGCGAACCGGTCACGCCCTTGTGGTCGAGGTAGCCACGCACCGAGTAGGCGCGCTCGAAGCCGAGGTGGTAGTTGGAGGTGTAGGTGCTCTTGCGGATCGGATCGGCGTCGGTGTAGCCGACCACGATGATCTCGCGCTCGCCGTACTTCTCGCGGATGGTGGAGGCAACCTTGTCGAGCGACTTCTTGGAAGAGTCCTTGAGCGACGTCTTGCCGGAGTCGAAGAGCAGGCTGTTGGCGATGGTCAGGTGGATATCGCCGTCCTGGACGGTGGCTTCGACGCCTTCGATACCCTGGAAGTCCTTGGCATCGGCGACGGTGGCCTTCTCGGCGGGAGCGGGCGCTCCGGCGCGCTGGTTGCACGCCTCGAGCTGCGACTGCAGGTCGTTGGCCTGCTGCTGCACGCGTGCGAGCTGCTCGCCCATGGCGTTCAGCTTGTCCTTGCCTTCGTCGAGCTGCTTGGTGAGCTCCTCGTTCTGGTTGAGGAGGTCGGCCTGCGCGGCCTTCTGCTTGTCATTGCATCCTGCGAGGATCGCCACCAAGGCGACGGCCGGCAGTGCCAGCATGCGGGTCGTGATCATTCTGAGAGTCCTTTCACGTGGTTCGCGACTGCAACCGACGCCTTGCGTCGGGCCACGCATCCTTGCGGGGCACAGGCATTTAACCCGGACGGGAAGGCCCTGTAAAGGGCTTGGAAGGCATTTTTATTGAATTCCCCCGTCAGCCTGCACCGACGGGCCGGACGACGAGGATGAATACCGCCACCACTGCCACCACGAAGGCGAGGAGCCGAAGGATGCGGGAAAGCGCGGTCCGGGGGCCAGGCATTTCCTCAAGCCCCGCCCCGGAAACAGCGCTTCCGACGGCGCAGCAGACGATCAGCAGCACCCCGACGGTGGCGCCCATGCCAACCCGCACCGGGAGCGCCAGGATCCAGCCGACCACCGAGGCCACCATGAGCAGGATGGACGCCGCCGCCGCGCCGCCACCGGTCCAGCGAGCCACGCGGGCAAACCCCGCCGCCCCGAGGGCCAGCACCGCGGAAAGCGCAAGCGCCCCGCCCGGCTGCAGCCGAGCATTCGACGCAAGCACCGCCATGGCAGAGAGCCCGCCGGCGACCGCCGTGGCAAGCACCGGCTTCAGGAGGAACGCCGAGAGGGAACCGACGGCAAGCGACGGACCGAAGGGCATGCGCATGGGGGCGCGGCGAAAGAGATTGCCAACCCACCAGGCCAGGCCAATGAACGGCGCCACCACGAATCCCACCACGGCCACGCGCCATCCGAACGCCGCGCCGACGCACGCCATCAGGTGGACATCGCCGAGCCCGAGCGCTTCGGTATCGAGGAGGAGCGAGGCGACGATGCGCAACGCCCAGACGATGGCGCCGCCGATCACGAAACCGGTGGCGCAGGCCATCAGCGCGGCGCCCGCGGGCCACGGCTCCACGGGCGCTCCCAGCCACTGGCCAACCGCCCAACCCACCGCGCCGAACAGGACCGCCGGACCGACGAAGGCAATCTCCTTCATCATCTCGCGGCGTGCGTAGGGGTAGTCGGCGAAGACATCGCCTTCATCGGCAGCGAACTGGTCCCAGTCCTCGAAGGACCGGGGCAGCACGCCTGCCGCAAGGAGCATGCGGGCCACGGCCAATCCGCCCATGGCGCCGACCGCCGCGCACCCGACGGGCCATGACGGCACGGATACCGGGAACGGCAGGCCCACGTCGAGCGACATGATCGCGACGATCGGCCATCCGATGAATGCAACGACGGACGCCCACCCGGGGATCGCCACCGGAATGAGGAAGGTGCGTGCATCGCAGATCGTCATGGCGACGAGCGCGCCGGTGGCCCAGAGCACCACGAAGAGCGCGGGCAATGCACGCACGGCGCCCTGCGCACGCCACCAGCCCTCGCCCACCGGGAACCAGAAATCGGCCGCTCCCGGGAGGAAGAGCACCGCGTAGATGCCGGCAAAGAGCAGCCCCAGTGCGAGTTCGCTCAGGAGGTAGCGCACCGGAATGTGCGCCTTGCACGCCGAGCAGCGTCCGCGCAGCGTGAGGTAGCCGATGATCGGCATGTTCTGGTACCAGGGCAGCCGGAAGCCGCAGACCGGGCAGCGCGACGGCGGCGAGATCACGCTCAGCCCCGCGGGCATCCGGTACGCCACCACGTGGATGAAGCTCCCGGCACAGGCGCCGAAGGCGAACATGAACACCAGGTTGATGATCGTGGGAAGCGCGATCGTGAAATCGGTCCAGTCGGCGCTGGCAACCATGGCGGCGGCCGCAGGCATTGCGGCGGCGGCAGGCAGTGCGGCGGCCGCAGGCATTGCAGTGGCAGCAAGCACGGTCAGAACGGCGCCTCGCCGTCATCGGGCGAAGCACCGGCGTCGAGCTTCTGCCCGGAGATCGTCTCGATGCGCTGCTCCGCCTGGTCGAGCACCTGGCGGCAGCGGCGCAC
>CAMBSR010000192.1 GCA_945870475.1 Phycisphaera mikurensis NBRC 102666 | reverse complement strand
TGGAAGGACTACGCGCGCGCCGCAAAGCCGGGCGCGTACGTGGCCGCGCGCAACCGGCTGGAATTCCTGGCGGAGGGGCTGCGCGAGGTGTGGTCCAAGGGCGCGCGGCCCAAGGACCTGGACGAGCTCAAGGCCGCGATGCGTGCGGAGAAGTTCCAGTTCACGAGCACCTCGCACGGCTACGTGACGAAGCTCGATTCCGCGGACGACGCCAACTTCGCCATCCCGGACGACGAGGTGAACGTCAAGCAGCCGTCGATCGAGTTCGTGACGGCCAAGCCCTCGAAGAACGCGAAGACGAAGAAGCTCGAGGAGGAGCATCCCACGCCGCCGATGTTGCGTACGCGCAACCTGCAGCCGAACGACGTGGGCGTGGGATGGACGCGGAGCACCGTGGACCCCGCGCAGTTCAGCTACGAGATCCACGTCAACTGACGAACGCCCGCCTCACCGGTCGTTCGGGAAGTTCCACTGGTCGCCGGGCACGTAGCCGAGGAGCGAATAGAGCTCCTCGCGCGTCTGCATGCGCGGCAGGCTCTCGCGGACGCTGCCGTCGCGCTTGAGCGCCGCCAGCCCGCGCGCCACCTCGCCCATGGCCAGGCGCATCATGCTGAGCGGGTAGATCACCACCTGGTAGCCCAGCTCCTGGAACCGTTCGGCGGTGATGTCCGGCGTCTTGCCGAACTCCGTCATGTTGGCGAGCAGCGGTCCGGGCGAGGCCTTCGCGAAATCGGCGAATTCCTGCTCGGTCTGCAGGCCCTCGGGGAAGATCATGTCGGCGCCCGCGTCGCGGTAGCCGTTGGCGCGCTTCACCGCGTCCTCGAAGCCGGTGACGTGGCGCGCATCGGTGCGCGCGATGATCACGAAGTCGCGGCTGAGGCGGTAGCGCGCCATGGCCGCCACCTTCTCGCACATCGCGGAGGCAGGCACCAGGTCCTTGCCGTCGAGGTGTCCGCAGCGCTTGGGGAACACCTGGTCCTCCACATGGAGCGCCGCGGCGCCGGCGCGTTCGTACTCCACCACGGTGCGGATGCAGCACTCCACCTCGCCGTAGCCGGTGTCGGCGTCGGCAATCACGGGAAGCTTGGATGCATCGGCGATCTCGCGGATGGTGCGGCACATCTCGGTCATCGTGATGAGGCCGATGTCCGGGTAGCCCGCCACGTTCGCGGTGGCGCCGCCCGAGATGTAGCAGGCCTCGAAGCCCGCCTGCGCGGCGGCGCGGGCCACCAGCGCGTTGAAGGCACCGGGCACCATGACGGTGCCGCGCTCCCAGGCGTCGCGGAGCCTGCGTCCGGGGTGGGGCATGGCGGTGGTCATTGGGGCTCCTTGGTGGGTGCGGCCACGGCGGCTTCGTCGCCGACGGGCTGGTCCAGGTGGTCTGCGCCGGATGCGGCGGGCGATTCCTTCACGAAGCGGTACGGGCCCGTGACCGCGCCCCAGACCTGCTTTCCGGCGGCATCGAAGCCGCGGTCCCAGCTGCGGAACTCGGTGGCGGAGAGCGTCATCTCGCTGGTGGCGGAGGCCGCGCCGCGCAGTGCGTTGCCGCAGCCGTCGCCGCGGGTGGAGCCATGCAGGCAGCCGGTGGCGTCGTAGCCGAGCGTCATGCTGCAGTCCGGGTACGTGATGCACATGGCCGGGTCCATGGCGTTGAGCCGCGCGGGATCGCGCCAGGCGCCGGCCCACGTCAGCGGGTTGCCGGGGAGTTCGTAGGTGGCGCTCTCGACGCGGTTGCCCGGGACGGAGAGCAGCCGGTAGATGCGCTGGCGGTACGGCTTGTCCTGCGCGTCCGCCATGGCCTGCTCCACGTAGAGCCAGGGGCCGTCCGCACGATCGGTCCAGATGCGCGCGACGTGGAGGCGGATGTCGAAGTAGTTCGGGTCGGTCTTCGCCTGCGCGGTGCTCGAGTAGTTGCCGCAGAGCCAGTTCGCTGCGTCCCGGACGGCATCGTCGGCGGGCGCGGCGCCGGCATTCAGCGGGCCACCGCCCACCACGGGCGGACCGCCGCAGCCCGCGAGCAGCGCGAGCACCACGGCCGCCGAGCACGCCATGGAGCCAATAACGGCGGAACCAAGCGGGAAATGCAGCGTGTTCGTTCGGCTCATTTCGCGGCCGATCCTACTCCGGCGGCCCGATTCCGTGCAGTCATCGCTACGATGGCTGCCCTCGAAGTCCGCTCGCATTTTTGCCCTCCAGAGGTCCTCCGATCATGACCACCGCCACCCCCGCTCCCGTCCCCACCGCCAAGCCCGTCGACACCCGTGGACTCGCGAACCAGGTGATCGGCGAGACCAAGGTGTGCGCCGTCACGCAGACCGAGCTCATCTACCGCGGCTACGAGATCGCCGACCTCGCCGAGAAGGCCACCTTCGAGGGCGTGTCGCACCTGGTGCTCGTCGGCCACAAGCCGACCGACGCGGAACTCAAGGCATTCTCCGACGAGGTGAAGGGCATGCGCGCGGTCGACAAGACCGTGATCGAGCAGCTCTGCGCCGTCGTGAAGGCCGCGCCCACCGCGCACCCGATGAGCCTCCTGCGCACCGGCGTCAGCATCCTCGGCCACCACGACGCCGAGTGCGAGAGCAACGCCCCCGACGCCGAGCTCCGCAAGTCCAAGCGCCTCCTCGCCAAGATCCCCACCCTCATCGGCGCCATCCAGCGCACCATCGAGGGCAAGCCCGTGCTCGAGCCCGACGTCTCGCTCGGCCACGCCGCGAACCTCCTCTGGCTGATGACCGGCAAGAAGCCGTCGGAGCTCGAGGCCCGGATCATGGACGTCAGCCTGATCCTCTACGCGGAGCACGACTTCAACGCCAGCACCTTCACCAGCCGCTGCATCGCCAGCACCGAGAGCGACATGCACAGCGCGGTCTGCGGCGGCATCGGCGCGCTCAAGGGCCCGCTGCACGGCGGCGCCAACGAGATGGCGATGGAGATGCTCAAGGACATCGACGTCGACTGCGCCGGCGGGAAGATGACCGTCGATGCCTGGATGCAGCGCGCCTTCGTCGAGAAGCGCAAGCTGATGGGCTTCGGCCACCGCGTCTACAAGAACGGCGACCACCGCGCGGGCATCCTGCGCCGCTGGGGCCTCAAGCTCGCCGAGCAGATGGGCCCGAACGCCAAAAAGTGGTTCGACATGGGCGACCAGGTGCAGGCGATCATGCTGCGCGACAAGAACATCCACCCGAACGTGGACTTCCCCTGCGGCATGACCTACTTCATCATGGGCATCCCGGTGCCGCAGTACACGCCCATCTTCGTGGCGGCCCGCATCACCGGCTGGTGCGCGCACATCATGGAGCAGCACCAGAACAACCGCATCATCCGCCCGCTCGCCGAGTACCAGGGCGCGATGAACCTGAAGTGGTAAATGGTGTCCGGGATATCCCCGCACCTATTTCCTGAATCGAAACGAGCGCGCCCCGGCCGATGGTCGGGGCGCGCTCGTTTTTGTCTCGGGGCACCGTGGACGGCTGCCTGCGCCTAGCCTTCCCCTCCGATGCCTTCGCTCCTCGAACCCATCGATCTCCGCGGGCTCCGCTGCCCGAACCGTGTCTTCATGGCGCCCCTCACGCGCCAGCGCGCCTACCAGCCCGGGGACGTTCCCGGCGAACTGCAGGCCGAGCACTACGCGCAGCGTGCCTCGTACGGCCTGCTGATCTCCGAGGCCACGTGGATCACGCAGGAAGGGAAGGGCTATCCGAACACACCGGGGATCCACACGCCCGAGCAGGTGGCCGGGTGGCGCACCGTGACCGACCGCGTGCATTCGGTTGGCGGCCGGATCTTCCTGCAGCTCTGGCACGTGGGTCGAGTGAGCCATTCCTCGTGGCAGCCGGGCGGCGGGCCGCCCGTTTCGAGCGCCGCGCAGGCCTCGAAGGCACAGATCACCATCGTGCATCCGGACGGCAGGCGCGAGCGCGTGCCCGCGAGCATGCCGCGCGCCCTGCGCACGGAAGAGATGCCGCGGGTGATCGAGGACTATGCGCATGCCGCCCGCAACGCGAAGGCCGCGGGCTTCGACGGTGTCGAGGTCCACGCGGCCAACAGCTACCTGATCAACCAGTTCCTCTCCGGCACCTTGAACACGCGCACCGACGCATGGGGCGGGTGCGTCGAGAACCGCCTGCGGCTCCTGCTGCACGCGACGCATGCCGCTGCCGAGTCC
Source organism: Phycisphaera mikurensis NBRC 102666 (assembly GCA_945870475.1). Taxonomy (GTDB): domain Bacteria; phylum Planctomycetota; class Phycisphaerae; order Phycisphaerales; family SM1A02; genus UBA966. The sequence continues at coordinate 351 of CAMBSR010000192.1, read as the reverse complement.
TTCGGCTACGCCAACGTCGGCGTGCGGCTCTCGCCGATGGGAAGCGTCACCGACCTGCCGCCCGCCGCGGACGACCGGGAGGTCTACGTCCGCGCCGCGCGCGAACTCGGCCGCGCGGGATGCGCGTACCTGCACCTCTTCAACCACCACTGGACGCAGCAGCGCTGGGACGGGCCGTTCGACCTCGCGCTTGCAGAGGAGATGAAGCGCGAGTTCGCCGGGCCGGTGGTGATGAACGGCTACGGCCATGACGTGGCGGCCGCGCAGCAGGACCTCGACCGCGGCATCGCCGACGCGATCGCGTTCGGCAAGCTGGCGATATCGAACCCGGACCTGCCGGAGCGCATCGGC
>CAMBSR010000191.1 GCA_945870475.1 Phycisphaera mikurensis NBRC 102666 | reverse complement strand
ACGCGGGCGAGGCCCACGGTCGCGCCGGACGCGTCGTCGATCGCGACGGCGGTGATGCTGTTGCGGAGCGCCTCGGCCACCACGTCGCGGCGGATGCCCGGGGACCAGTAGGTGCCGGCGAGCATCCGGTGGATGGCGTCGAGGTCCTGGCGGGCGGGGTCGAGAGAGATGGTGATCGGTATGGCTCGGGATGCGAAGGCTACGTCACGGCGCGGGCGGCGCGTACAGGTTCGCAAATCGATGTGTGAAGCGGTCCGGCGAAGACGATCTCTTCCACGAAGTTCCGCATCGGAACGGGGGAAAGCCCGAAGGCCACGATAGGTTGCCTCCACGGCGATCGCAGGGATTTCGCCGGGCGGCAACCACACCGGGCTTGCGCGCCACGAAGGGTGGTGTATCGTATGAAAGACAACTTGGGCGGATTCCGCGTCCTCCAGACCGCGGAGTTCGCAAAGTGGCTCGACAGGTTGCGCGACCCGATCGCCCAAGCGCGGATCGCATCGAGGATTCGCCGGGCAGATCTCGGCAACCTCGGCGACTGGAAGCAGCTCGACGGCAGGATCGCCGAGCTCAGGGTCCGCCACGGACCCGGCTACCGCGTGTATTTCGCCTGGCATGGCGGGCAGCTCGTGCTGCTCCTGGTGGGCGGAGACAAATCCTCGCAGCGACGGGACATCGCCACGGCGCGTGCCCTGCTCGACCGCATCGGAGACCTCGCATGACCGTTCGCAAGCGCAAGAAGCCAACCGTCCGCCGCCGAACGCACACCGTCAAGCTGGTGCCGTTTGATGCGGCGCATTACCTGAAGAGCGATGCAGCGATCGCCGAGTACCTGAACGAGGCACTGCGCTCACAGGATCCGAAGTTCCTCCTGGTCGCCCTCGGCGACGTCGCACGCGCACGCGGCATGAGCGACATCGCGCGGGACACCGGCCTTGGGCGCGAGAACCTGTACAAGGCGCTTTCGTCGCGCGCGAACCCCAGGATCGAAACGATTTTCCGCGTGGCGGCAGCGCTGGGCGTGCGGTTCGAGGTGCGCGTTGCGTAGGACCGTCAGGCCCCGCCCCACCCCGGCAGCTTGCTCGCCTGCTTCACCCACGCGGCGAGCTGCTTCTCGTCGAGCGCGTCGCCCTCGTGGATGTGGAAGTAACGCACCTTTGGCTGCTTTGATTCCACCGGCGGGAGCGGGCGCAGCGACGCGCCGTCGAAGAACGCCACCTTCACGTACTTGGTGAAGCAATGGACGCCGAGGAACCACGACTGTCCCGCGATGCCGTAGAACGGCGAGTTCCACCGGATGGCCTTGCACCCGCCGGGCGTGGCCCGCATGATCACTTCGTCGAGCCGGCGAACGACGTCGCGCTTCCATCCGGGTATGGCGGCGATGTATGCGCGCACCGGGGCGTCGCCGTCCCCCTTGGCGATCTGCGGGTTGTCGCCGGAGAGGAGCCTGGGCTTCTTCTTTGCCGCGGGCGCAGGCGAGCGCTTCGAAACGGGCTTCGGCTTGGCGCTGGCGCGCGTGGTGGTGGAGGTCGTGGATCGTGCCGATTTCGAGGTCTTGCGGGCCATGCTGCGCCTTTCGTGCGCCAATCATAGGAGTACTCCCTGCCCCATCGCACCTATGCTGATGCCATGCACCTTCACCGCGCACCGTCGACATGCTCGCTTGCGTTCGTCACCGTGCTGACCGGTTGCGCAGCCACCGGGCCAGCCATCCAGCAGGAGCGCGACGTCCTCACCTGGTCGGCACAGCGCGCAGCGTATGAGTCGAAGCTCATCCAGAGCTACCTGGCGCATGAGTTTGCGCCGGCGTCGGACAAGGCCACCATGCAGACGCGCGCGGTGGTGCTGGCGCAGCATGCCAAGGAGCAGGCCGAGTTGGTGGCTGCGTTCAAGGTCGACGGCAGCGAGGCCTCGAAGCGGTCCTTCCGTGACCTGCAGGACCGCGACGCCGGCCTGCGGGAAGAGCTGCGGTCCGTGGAGCGGGAATGGGCGGTGTGGCAGGTCCAGCACGGGCTCAGAAAAATGCAGGATGCTGAACTGGTGTACCAACGGAATGCCGCGGACTGCTGACCGGCCAGGCTGAACGAATTCAGGTGGCCCAGTAACCAAGAACTTCGCCGATTCCGGAGGCACGGTGCCATTTTGGGCGTATGGTCAGTCCATGCGCCGCATCCGAGACCTGCTCTCCACCCTTCTGGGGCTGGCCGTTGCCGCCTCCGCACACGCACAGGGCGGCACCACCTGCACCGCCGCCTTCAACGAGTACTTCGTGACGCCCCCCTCGGGGACGTTCTACAGCCGCGCCTCGCCCGTGAACATCAATGGCTTCACGCGCCTGCGCGCGGTGCAGGATGGATTCCCGAACTCGTGGGGGACGTGGGTCTCCGCACCCGTCGTGGGAACGGTGAAGGAGTTCACCGCCACCTTCCGCTTCAGCGTGCGCAACAGCAACGGCGGTGCGGGCGACGGCTTCTCGTTCCTCTGGGGCAACCTCTCGAACAACTCCGGCACCCGGATGGCGGGCGGCGAATGGGGGCTTGAAGGCTTCAACGATGACCAGTCCGGGCTCAGCGTCGGCTTCGTGACCTACACCGGAGCGGGCGCCAACGGCGTCAACGCCAAGTTCGGCGGCAGCCAGTTCGCGTTCACGCCCTTCTCGTTCGCGCCGGTGACGTGGGTGACCACGACGCAGGCCGTGGACCGCACCCGGATGGCGGAGGCCACGGTGTACTGGTCGCGCGGGACGGGAACCCGGGTGACGATCGCCGTTCCGGGAAGCACCGGCACCACGGTCTTCTACGACAAGGGTGCCCAGCAGACGGCGAACATCAATGCGACGAACTGGTCGTTCGGGTTTGCCGCGCGCAACGGCGCGGTGGACCAGGACGTCTACATCGGCGAAGTGAAGATCAACACCGTGTTGGTGTGCCCGGACCAGCGCAGCCCGGCCGATGTCAACCTCGACTGCCTGGTGAACGGCGCCGACCTGGCCGCCGTGCTGGCCGCCTGGGGCCCCTGCACCGCCACGCCGTGCAACGGCGACCTGAACACGAGCGGCGCCGTGGACGGAAGCGACATTGCCGCCGTGCTGGGCGCGTGGGGCAACGCCGGCTGCGTGACGCCCGGCTCCTCCGACCGACTGACGATGCGCCCGGTGGGAACCACCACCGCACAGCAGGGCTTCTGGGAATACCTCCCCGCCGGCTACGCCACCCGCAATGACTGGCCGCTCCTGGTGTGCCTGCACGGTGTCGGCGAGAACGGCAACGGGACGTCCGGGGAGTTGCCGAGGCTTCTCAGCAACGGCGTCCCTGCGCTCGTCCAAGGAAACTACTGGCCGGTGGCAGCCTCCACCGCGGGCGACGCATTCGTGGTGGTTGCGCCGCAGAACCCGCGCGGCGGCTGCCACAACCCCGCCGACGTGGATGCCTTCCTGCAGTGGGCTGCGAACAACTACAACGTGGATCGCTCGCGCATCTACCTGACGGGCCTGAGCTGCGGCGCGATCGGTACGTGGGAGTACATCCGCACGGTCGGATCGAACGTGCTGCCCGCGGCGTTCGTGCCCATCTGCGGCAACGGCATCAACGCGTGGAACGAGCGCGGATGCCTCCTGGGCCAGCTGCCCATCTGGGCGTTCCATGGCGACGCGGACGGGACCATCCCGGTCGCTGGCTCCGTGGTTCCGCTGACGGGCATGCAGGGCTGCTCATCGCCTGCGGCGGTGGACGCACGCCTGACCATCTACCCGGGCGTGGGGCATGACTCCTGGACGCAGACGTACAACCTGTCCGCGGGCCATGACATCTATGCGTGGCTGATGACGCATCGGCGAACGACGCCGTAAGGGGGCGGGCGGGGAGGCCTTGGAGACATTCCATGAAGCGCAGGGGACTGGCCCCGTCGCCTTGCGGGGCGGGCGGGGAGGCGTTTGCGACGTTCCAATCGCGCCTGCGTACTGGCCCCCGCGCCTTGCGGGGCGGGCGGCATGGCGCCGCCACTGCCCCTCCGGCGAGGGGGCCAGGCACCCGATGTGCCAGTGGCGTCGGTTCGGCAATGGCCTCACCGCCGCGCTTGAGTTTCAGCTTGCGAGTGAATTCACGTGCATGTCACGCTTGCGAGCACCCGCAGCGAGCACGGGATCCCTGGCCCGCGGCGTCGCCAACCGCGAAGTCCGGCAGCTTGAGAACCGAATACTCCCGGGTGCCGCCCGGACGAGCGGTTGTCGTCGAGGCCGAGCGCAGCCGGGTGGAGCGAGGCCGTCCGCGGGACAGGGGTCCCGCGCACAGCGGAGGGTGCGGTGAAACTTCAACCACGCACAATGTCACGTCAGCCCGCATCACGAAGCACGCGCACCATCCACGTCACTGCTCGAGTGACCGCAACTCATCCCGCAGGATCGCCGCCAGCTCGAAGTTCTCTGCCTGCACCGCGCGATGCAGCCGGTCCTCGAGCTCTGATCGCTGGCTCGCTGGAAGCCGCGGCACCAGCGCATCGCGCATGCCGCGCAGGAGCGTTGCCTCGCTCGACTGTTCGAAGCCACCCATCGGCCCCTGCTCGTCGAAGTGCGCCTGCAGTTCGGCGAGTGCACGTTCCACGGCGGCGAG
>CAMBSR010000190.1 GCA_945870475.1 Phycisphaera mikurensis NBRC 102666 | reverse complement strand
TGGGCAAGCTGCAGGGTCTGGACCAGCACCGCCAGGCCCGGGCTGCTCAGGAACGCGGTGTTCGTGAGGTCGATGACCAGCTTCGGTGACTTCTTGGCGATCGCGGTGGCGATTCCCTGGCGGAAGGGGTCGATATTCATCGCCGAGACGTCGCCGACGACGTGCACCACGGCAACGCCGGGCAGCGCGTCGACGGTGACTTGGAGCGGGTGCATTTCCATTGGACGGAGTCTACCGGGATCGGGCTGCCGCAGGGGCGCGGCGGAATCCGGCGAATCCCCGTCAACGGTCGCCGAGGAGTTTCGTGAGTTCCAGCATGCGAACGAGCGGCGGGCTGGGGTCTGCAACACGGAACTGCCGGCCGAGGCTCTTGGCCCTGGCGTTCAGCTTGACCAGCACCGAGAGGGCCGTGCTGTTCATGTAGGTGGTGTTGCTCAGGTTCACGATCACGGGCAGTCCGGGCCCGTGCAGGTGGGCTGCAACCGCCTCATCAACCTGGACGCTGCCCGGGCTGGTGACGTCCCCGTGGACATGGATGACGATGGCCTCCGGGGTCGTCTCCGTGGTGATGCTGAGCGGGGTTTCCTTCATGGAGTTGCCGTCTTGGTCGCCAGCCAAGCTTTCCAGCGGGCGATCCCCTCCGATCGCTCCGATGAAGGCGCATCGAAGCGGTAGCCGTTCGTCTGTCCCGTGATTCGCCGGAGCGCGCCGATGGCCGCGAACCGTACGGCCTCGTCGTCGGACGACAGGTTCTCGATCAGGTGCGGAAGATCGGCTTCCGAGCCGGTGCGCGCGGACTCCTTGATGGCCCCGAGCCGGGCCTCCGGGGTGGGGTCCTGGTACGACGGCTCGACCGAGGTCGAACAGCCCGCGAACAGCAGGGTGGCGCAGGCGACTGCAAGGGACATTCCGAGGGGGCTCGGCATCGGACGCGCAGTGTAGGCATCCCGGCCGCTCTGTAGGATTCCTCCCTTCCCATGAGCAACGCCACCGAGACCATCCTCATCCTCGACTTTGGCAGCCAGTTCGCGCAACTGATCGCGCGCCGAGTCCGTGAGCTGGGCGTCTTCAGCCTGCTCGTGGCCCCGAACACGCCCATCGAGACCATCCGCAAGCTCGGCGCCAAGGGAATCATCCTCTCGGGAGGGCCGGCAAGCGTCTTCGAGGAAGGTGCGCCCCGGTGCGACCCGGCGGCGCTTGAGCTCGGCATTCCCGTCCTCGGCATCTGCTACGGAATGCAGCTCGGCTGCCACATGATGGGTTTCGAAGTGAGCCCGGCGGATCACCGTGAGTACGGCCGGGCGCACCTCGACATCCGCGAGCACGACGGCTTGATGCATGGCGTGCCGGCGCGCACCACGGTGTGGATGAGCCACGGCGACCAGGTGAAGGATGCGCACGGTGACCTGATGGTGCTTGCGTCCACCGACACCTGCCCGGTGGCGGCGGTGGCGCACCGGTCGAAGCCGTTCTACGGCGTCCAGTTCCATCCCGAGGTGACGCATACGCCCCACGGGATCGACATCCTGCGCAACTTCCTCTACGGCCCGTGCGGATGCGCGGGCAACTGGCGCATGGCTGACTTCCTGGAGCGCGAGTCGACGCGCATTCGCACCGAGGTCGGCAGCGACCGGGTCATCTGCGGCCTCTCCGGCGGGGTGGATTCGAGCGTGGTGGCTGCGTTGCTGGCCCGCGCCATCGGCGATCGGCTGACCTGCATCTTCGTCGACAACGGGCTGCTTCGTCACGGCGAGCGCGACCTGGTGGAGAGCACCTTCCGCGGCGCGTTCGACGTGGACCTGCGCGTGATCGATGCCTCGGCGGACTTCCTTTCCGACCTGAAGGGCATCACCGATCCGCAGGAAAAGCGCCGCCGCATCGGGCACCGCTTCATCAACGTCTTCCAGACCGCGGCCAAGGACGTGGGCGCCAACGCGCGCTGGCTGGCGCAGGGCACGCTCTATCCCGACGTCATCGAGAGCGGTGCGAGCCTCGCGGGCACCGCGGCGAACATCAAGCTCCACCACAACGTGGGCGGGCTTCCGGAGGAGCTTGGCTTCAAGCTCGTGGAGCCTCTCCGCGACCTCTTCAAGGACGAGGTGCGCCGCCTGGGCGAGGTGCTCGGGCTGCCATCGCAGATCGTGTGGCGGCATCCGTTCCCGGGCCCCGGCCTGGCCGTGCGCGTGATCGGCGAAGTGACCCCGGAGCGGCTGGCCATCCTGCGCGACTGCGACGAGATCCTGCTCGAGGAGATCGTGTCCTCCGACCTGTACCGCGCCACCAGCCAGGTGTTCGCGGTGCTCCTGCCGGTGAAGACCGTGGGCGTGATGGGTGATGGCCGCACCTACGACTCGGTGGTGGCACTGCGCGCGGTGACCACGGAAGACTTCATGACCGCCGACTGGGCGCGGCTCCCGTACGACGTGCTGGCCCGGATCTCCAACCGGATCATCAACGAGGTCAAGGGCGTCAACCGCGTCGTCTACGACATTTCGAGCAAGCCACCCGCCACCATTGAGTGGGAGTGAACTGGCGAGTGGGAGTGAACCGGCGAGTGGGAGTGATCCGGCGCGTCAGGCGCGGCTGCCGCCCGCGGTGCGGCTGAGGGCCACCTCGAGGACGTCGCACACCGTCTCCACCTCGTCATCCGTCATCCGGTTGAAGAAGGGGAGGGCAATGGTCCTGGCCGCGGCGCTCTCCGCCACCGGGCACTGGCCGGGTTCCGTGCCCATGACGGCACGGACCTGGGGCAGCAGGCAGGTGGCGGGGTAGTAGTTGGCTGCGCCCACGTCCTGGCGGTGCAGCACGCCGATGATGGCGTCGCGGTCGTCCGAGGTGAAGCGGGTGGAGAGCCGGATCACGAAGTTCGCCCAGCTGACGCTGGCGCCATCGGGCACCGTGGGGAGGACGATGTCGGGGTTGGCGGCCAGGCGACGCACGTAGCAGCTGGCGAGCGCCTGCCGGCGCATGACGGTGTCGTCGAGCCGGCGCACCTGTCCGCAGCCGAGCGCGGCCTCGGCCTCTGTCATGCGGGCGTCGTAACCGCCGAGGGCCATGTGTTCCAGGATGCCGCCGGCATCGCGCGGCTGGCCCGCGAAGCTCATGCGATCCATGCGGCCTTGGTGCCGGAGTGCGCGGCATGCCGCGGCAAGCGTGTCGTCGTGGGTGACGAGCATGCCGCCCTCGCCGGTGGTGACCTGGCGGTTCGACCAGAAGCCCAGGCACGCGATGCGGCCCCAGCGGCCGGCATTGTCCTGGCCGTAGGTGGTCCCGAGCGCCTCGCCGGCGTTCTCGATCATGGGGATCTCCATGCGCGAGCACAGGGCGATGAGCTCCGGCATCATGGCCGGGTTGCCGAAGGTGAGCGAGGCGAGCATCGCCTTGGTCTTCTTGCCGATGAGACGCGCCGCCGCCGCGGGATCCATGTTGAGGCTCATGGGATCCACGTCGACGAATACCGGGCGCGCGCCCACGTTGAGCACGCTGTGCGGCATGCCGCTGTATCCGAAGGCCGGCACCAGCACCTCATCGCCGGGGCCGATGCCGAGGGCGCGGAGCGCGATCTCGACGGCGATGGCGCCGGAGGCCACGCCGACGCCGAACGGGCGACGCGTGCGCTCGGCCACCAGCTGCTCGAACTCGAGGAGGCGCGAGCCCATGCTCAGCGTGCCGCGACGCAGGGTCTCTGCCACCAGCTCGATGTCCTCGTCCAGGATCTCGGGCTTGTTGAGGGGGATCACGGGATTGCTGGCGCGGTCAGGCATGGTTCACCTCGTTCCTGCATCGGCCGAACGGGCCGTGGAACTGGCGATGCGGTTCGCCACTTCTTCATCCTTCTTCCCGGCGTGGACGCAGTACCAGGCGGCTTGCAGGCCCCGATCGGCGTCCATGTCGCCGCCGCCCGCCGCGGCGCGCCCGAGGACGCGCAGGTCGTCCTCGTTCAGGGTGGCACCGTTGCGTGCCAGGATCAGGGCGGCGATGCCCTCGGCCGCACGGGGAAGGTGACCGCGATTCGCGCGGGCGATGTCGACCGCGGCGGGGACGCGGCTGTCGGCGATGCCGACCATGGCCGCCAGCTGCAGGTCCGGCTGGTCCTGGAAGCCGTCGAGCATGGCCTTCACGGTGGCCGGCTCGCTCTTCATGAGTTCGCGCGCCACGCCGGTCACGAGTGCAGCAGGCGGACGTTTGGAGGCGTCGGCCTCGTTGAGCTTCGCGAGGATGTGCTTCCAGACGGGGGCTGCGCGGTCGACGGGCAGCTCCGAGGCGCGCACCAGCGCCCACTCGGCGCAGGTGGGATTGCCGAGTTCGAGGAGGCCGATCAGCGCCGGGGCCGCATCCTTCCCGGACGCCAGCGTGCTGCCCGCGTCGGCGATGCCGTCCAGGATGGGGGTGCCGTTGCGGATCGCGTCGAACGCGGTCGGCGGCACGCCGCGGTCATAGGAGGCCAGGAGCTGCATGCCGGCGCGCATGAGCGCAAGCTGCGAGCGGTTGGCGGTCACGCGCTCCTGCCACGCGGCGACGCCCTTGGGGGTATCGAGGCGCAGGCACATGCCGACGGAACTGACACGGACTTCCTCGCGGCATTCGGGGGCGCTGGCCAGCTCCATGAGCGGCGTTGTCGCCGAGCGGAGCTCGAAC
>CAMBSR010000189.1 GCA_945870475.1 Phycisphaera mikurensis NBRC 102666 | reverse complement strand
TCGCCAACGGCCGGCTGCTGCGCGAGGGGCCGTTCGAGCGGCTGTGGATCCAGCCGGCGGCGGGCGATGCGGGCGGCGCGCTCGGCGCCGCGTTGATGCACTGGCACGGGCACCTGGGCAAGCCGCGGGTGCCGCAGGCCCACGATGCGCAGCAGGGCTCGTACCTCGGCCCCGACCACTCCGACGAGGAGATCCGCACGGCGCTCGATGCGATGCATGCGGTGCACGAGTCGCTCGACGACGCGGCGCTGGCCGAGGCCGTGGCCGCGGAGCTTGCCGCCGGCCGCATCGTGGGGCACTTCTGGGGTCGCGCAGAGTTCGGCCCGCGTGCGCTCGGCCACCGTTCGATCCTCGGGGATCCCCGCGACCCCACGATGCAGCGGCGCATGAACGTGGCGATCAAGTTCCGCGAGTCGTTCCGGCCCTTCGCCCCGGCGGTGATCGCGGGCCGGCAATCGGAGTGGTTCGACCTGGAGGCGGAGAGCCCGTACATGCTGCTCGTGGCGCCCGTGGCGGCGCGCCACCTGCGCACGCCGGAGTGCGCGGGTGACCGGCCCGTGGGCATCGACAGGCTGAAGCAGCTCCGCAGCGTCGTCCCGTCGATCACGCACGTGGACAATTCCGCGCGCGTGCAGACGGTGGACGCAGCAACCTCGCCGCGCTTCCACGCCATCCTGGAGGCCTTCGAACGCCGCACCGGATGCCCGGTGCTCGTCAACACCAGCTTCAACATCCGCGGCGAGCCCATCGTGCACGATCCGGGCGATGCGTATCGCTGCTTCATGTTCACCGACATGGATGTCCTGGTGGTGGGAAACCGGATCCTGCGCAAGGAGCGGCAGCCGCCGATGCCGGGCGCGGAGGAGTACAAGCATTCCTTCAAGCCGGACTGAGGCCGTGCCGATGACCTGATGCCGAGCAACTGCCCATGAAACGACGATCCTTCATCTCCGAACTCGCCGGCTTCGTGCTCACGCACAAGGCCTACCTGCTCATTCCGGTGCTGATCGTCCTGCTCCTCGTGGGCGTGCTGATCATCGCCGGCGGCAGCTCGATCGCGCCGTACATCTACACCCTGTTCTGACCGACGCCGTCCGCCCATGATCACCATCGACTGGAATCCCTCGCCTTCGGAACTCCGACGTTGGGCCGTGCGCACGGCGCTGGCGCTCGGCGTGATGGGCGCGCTTTTCCAGTTCGTGGACTGGGGCGTGTTCCGCACCGCGCATCCGATGGGGCGCGTGCTGTGGGCGTTCGGCGCGTTCGCGCTTCTCACCGCCGGGACCGGCACGCGGATCGGCCTGCCCGCCTACTGGGCGTGGATGGGCTTCGCGTGGACGGTCGCCACCTTGGTCGGCACGGCCGCGCTTGCGATCGTGTTCTTCCTGGTGATCACGCCGCTTGCGGTGGGCGCGCGGCTCGTGGGTCGCGATCGCCTGCAGCTGCATGCGCCGCAGGCGGGGCAGTCCATGTGGAAGCCGCTTACCCGTACGCACCATGATCCGGAGCGGCAGTTCTGATGCCGGCCGATTCGACTGCAACCGCTTCGGATGCGCAGCCCTTGCCCGCGTGGAAGCGCGCGCTGTTCATGGCGATCACCTTGAGCCTGCCGTTCGTGCTCCTGGCGGTGATCGAGCTTGGTCTGCGCCTCTTCGGATGGGGCGGCTATCCCGAGTTCATCCGCGGCGTGGGCACGCTTCCTTCCGGGGCGCAGCTCTGCATCGTGGAGCCGGCGGCCAGCAAGCCGTACTTCTTCGCCAATCCGTCGCGCCCGGGGTATGCGGAGCAGTCGAGCTTCTGCATGCCCAAGCCCGCGGGCACCGTGCGCATCGTGCTGATCGGCGAATCGGCGGCGAAGGGCTATCCGCAGCCTCCGAACCTGGCGATGTCGGCGTTCCTGAAGGCCATGCTCTCCGACACATGGCCCGGTCGGCGCGTGGAGGTGGTGAACATGGGCACCACGGCCATCGCCAGCTTCCCGCTCGTCTACCAGGTGCGCGACGCGCTGCGGTACGACCCGGACCTGTTCGTTTTCTACGTGGGCAACAACGAGTTCTTCGGCGCCTACGGCACGGCGTCGATCAATGCATCGGGCACGCAGCCCACCTGGGTGCTGCCGCTCATGCGCGCCGCCCGCGGGCTGGCGCTCGTCCAGGCGGTCGAGGGCATGCTGCGCAGCGGTGCCGACGAGAACCGCACGCTGATGGAGCAGATGATCGGGCAGACGGTGATCGCCTCGGACTCGCCGTTGCGCACCGCGGCGGCGCGCAACCTGCAGACGAACCTGGAGCGCATGCTTGCCGACGTGAAGGCGGCCGGCGTGCAGGCGCTGGTGTGCACCACGGCCAGCAACGAGTCAGGGCTGGCACCGCTGGGCGAGGACGACCAGGGCGGGCTCGATGCCGCGGGCCAGGCGGAGGTGGCGCGCCTTGCGGCGGCTCCGCCGGCGGCCGGTGCCGTCGACGCGCTACGCGCGGCGGCCGCGCGTACGCCCGGCAGCGCCCGGATGCAGTTCGCCTTGGCACGGAGCCTGCAGGCCTCGGGCGACGCCGCGGGGGCCAGGCAGGCCTTCCTGCGTGCGCGTGACCTTGACACCATGCCGTGGCGCCCGACCAGCCAGACCGAGCAGGCGATCCGCGACGCGGCGGCGGCGCAGGGCGTGGTGCTGTGCGACGTGGCCGCGCGGTTCCGGGATCTTTCGCCCGAGGGTGCCACCGGCTGGGACCTGCTCGACGACCACGTGCATCCCTCGCTGCACGGGCAGGCCGAGGTGGCACGTGCCATCGTGCAGTGCATGTCCGGGCTTCCCAAGGAGCTTGCGGTGGATGCTGCGGCGGTCTCCGCGCTTCCCGGCTGGAAGGACTACGCCGATCGCCTGCATGCCAACGAATGGGACGCGTACCGGGTGAATCACACGCTGCGCACCCTGTTCGGCATTCCGTTCATGAAGCGGAGCAATGCCGCGGCCTTCGAGCGTTTCGACGGCGCGTGCCGGGCGTTCGAGGCGACCATGTCGCCGGGCGTGCGCACGGCCGCGAGCGAGTGGCAGTCGAGCATCCCGCACGCCGGAGGCCTGCGCCCGATCACGGGCATGGTGGCCCGCGCGCTGCTGCGGGAGGACAAGGTGGGCGCGGCCCGCACGCTCTATGAGATCGCACAGCTGCAGGTGCCGCCGTACACGTCGTGGCGCCTCGAATACATCTACTTCACGCTCGCGTGCCGCGAGAAGGAGCGCGGCTCGCTCACCGAGCAGGATCGCGCCGAAGCCGCGGCGGCGATCGCCGAGGGGAACTTCCTCCTCGGCAGCGGATTCTCCGAGTCGGGCCTGACCGAGCGCTACGTCGGCCGCCTGCACCAACTCCGCGGCGAGTGGGCCGAGGCCATCCCGCCGCTCCTGGCCGCGCGCCCGCGCATGCGGGCCGAGGACCTGGTCGCCTGCGACCAGGCGCTGTTCATGTCGTACGTGCGCACGGGAAACGCGGCGGCCGCCCGCGCGCTCGCCGAGGAAGGCATGCGCGGTTCCGGGCGCTTCGCGTCGGTGTACCGGCAGCTTCGCAGCCAGCTGGGGCCGTGAGCGAGCGGGGGCCCGTCAGCCGCCCGCCACCAGCACCACCACCTGCCGCTGCCGTGCGAACAGGACGTCGTACTGGCGCACGCCGTCGGCATCCTTCGTCTCCGTGGCCGGAATCGTCCTGTTGATCTTCGGCGTCGCGGCGATGGACTCCTTCGGTTCCCAGGTCTCCAACTTCTTCGCCGGCTCCCCGGCGGACCGCGCGGTGTGGCTGACCATTGGCGGAGTGGTTGGCATCTGCGCGGGGGCGGGTTCGGCGCTTTGGCTCACTCGCTCCGTCGTTCGGTGACTCCGTGTGGGCGCGTGCGGCTCAGGCCTTCGCCTGGAGCTGCCAGTCGAGCGGGTCGATCTCGGGCAGGCGGTCGCTGATGCCCGGCACTCCCTGGTGCCGCAGCATGTTCAGGCATTGCGCACGGTGGTGCATGCCGTGCGTGGTCACGTGGACGAGCGCGGCGCCGAGCGTGAAGCGGCCGGTCTGACCTCCGAGCGTGACCTCGAACTCGGTTCCCAGCCCGCGTGCCCGCGCGCGTGCGGCGCTCGCCGCGAGCCCCGATTCCGCCGCTTCGAGGTGCAGCTTGCCATGCAGATCTTCGAGCAGTGGACCGGCATCCGGTCCGGGGAGTCCGTGTTCCAGCGCGCCGTCGCCGAGGCGCTCGGCGAGCGTCCTTTGCCGGTGGCCCGCGCGTAGGAGCCGACGCGGCGCACGGCGTTGAAACCGAGCCGGGCTCATGCCGGCCCGTTTCCCTGCCTCAGCTGCCCTTCAGATTGGCGAGCTTCCTGGAGACAAAGTCGAGGTGATGGTCGACATGGTGCGCGTAGATCTCGACGATCTGGAGCAGCGTGACCTTTCCTCGCTGCGTGTGCACCCCGACCCGCCCGAATGCCTCGCTCGGGAGCGATCGCAGCCAGCGCGCGGTGAACCGCCGGTTCGCCTCGAAGAGGTCGAGCACCTCGGCGAGGTCGGCACGGTCGCTCGGCAGCCTGTCGATGAACGCGTTCTCGTCGTACGCGACGAGCAGCGGGCAGTCCTCGGCCACGATCCTCCGCATGCGATGCGTCGACGCCAGGTCACT
>CAMBSR010000188.1 GCA_945870475.1 Phycisphaera mikurensis NBRC 102666 | reverse complement strand
GGTCCCTTCAGGACGGTGGCCGGGAACGGCGCGAACGGGGCAGTGCTCATGGGTGCGGCGGCGTACTGCGCGACCTTCCGTTCGAGGTCGGCGATCTCCGTATCGATGATCCGCCGCTCCTCCGGCGAGCGCCGGCCCGCCTCGCGGCGACGCTCGGCGATCTCGATCTTCAGCGCATCGAGCTCCGCGACACCGGGCGCCTGCCACTCGACCACGCACTCCGACGCGGCGGCGTCCCAATGGACCTGGACATCGCCGCAATCGGAACGGCGGACGACGGTTCCCGCGGGCGGCTCCTCCTCGGGCGCAGCCCACGTGGCGTCCGCCGCGACCTCGACGGCGACCGTGCGACCCGCCGGCACCGCGACCTTCAGCCGCTGCGTCTGGCCGACATTCATGGCCGCGCGGAGGTTCTTCGGCGGCGGCTCCACGCGCACGTGTGCGCCGCCCTCGAGCTTCACGTCGAGGGAGCAGAGCGCAAGGGCCGCAGTCAGTGCATCGATCGCCTTGCCGTGCATGCGCGGGCTCACGCGGTTCCACGACCACTGGAGCACCGGGCCGTCCCACCCGAACGATCCGAGCACCTTCACGGTGCCGCGGGCGTCCACGCACGTGAGCTCGATGGCCGAGCGCACGTTGCGCTGCGAGAACTCCGTGCCGGGCTCGCCGACATCGAGCGTGGCGCCCGTGATCCGTGCGGGGAAGCGCGACACCATGCGCGTGACCGGCTTGACGTCGCCGAGCGCGTCGATGCCGTGCGCGAACACTGCGGCGTCGAGCACGTGGGTCGGCGATGCAGGGGCGGGCTGGGCGGCAGGCGTGGTGGCGGGCATCGCAGGCGGAGCAGCCGGCGGCGGTGCAGCGCCGAGCGACACGGCGAGCGCGAGCGGCGCCACCGAAGCCGTGATGCGGAACGTCATGACCCGCCCCCGGGAACGACCTTGACTTCCGACTCGAGCAGCACGATGCCGTCGTCGTTTGAGATGCGGACGACAATGCGCGCGGGGAGCCTGCCCTTGTCCGCGCTCACCTGCGAGAGCTCCGCGAGCGATCGGCTCGCGGCGTCGAGCGCTGCGGCGGTGCGCGGCTCGACGGCATCCACTGCGGCCATCATCGCAGGCGCGTCCGCGAGCGGCATATTGCGGGCGGAGCCCGGCGCAACACGCCCGAGCTCCTCGTCCGTCAGCGCGTTCTGCACTGCCTGGAGGTCGGCGTCGAATCCGGTGCCGCGGCGTGCACCCTTGGCCACGTCACGCACCGCGATGCACGCGGCGTTCAGGGCGCGCAGGTCGGTGACCTTCATGGTGATCGCGCCCTTGCGCGTGGCGATGTCCGCCGGCAGCGACGCCGTGACGACGATGCCCGACTTCTGTCGCCCGCGGTCGATGACCACGCGCAACCATTCGCCGACGGGGATCTCCATGGATCGACCGGGAATCGCGCGATCGGTCGCGATCGCAACCATCCGTTCGCCGGTGTTCCCCGAGAGGAGCTGCACGCTGAGCGGCACCTCGGCCACGTCGGAGACGATGGTGGGCTTCGCTGCGCCGGGCTTGGCGGCGAAGCCGATGGGCTTGGTCATGCGTGCACGCAGCTGCGCGGTGCCGAGCGGATTGCCGCCGGCATCGAGCACTTCCACGGTGCACCGCTCGAGCGCACGCTGCACGGCGATCGTTGCGGCGATGGGCTTGCCGTCAGGCTGCTTGCCACCGACGAGCGCGGCGATCGAATCAGGAACCGCGCCGCTCGCGGTGACGGCGACCTTGACGGTGCCGCCATCCACCTGCGGCACGGCACGGAGCGTGGCTGCGCCGAAGGTGACGGCGTTTCGCTCGCCGACCTTTGCTCCCGCGTCCACCAGTTCCGTGGGAAGCACGATGCGCGCAGAGCGCGCCTTGGCGATCGGCACGTCGCACTTGGCGGAGAGCGATTCGGTGCCGTTGCCACCGGAGAACGACATCGTCCACTGCGCGACCGGGAGGGCCGCAAGCGGCGCCGCGGGCGCGGGCGAAGCAACGGTTGCAGCGGGCACCACGGGCGCAGCGGCCGGTGGCGCGACCGGCGCCGCGGGAACCACCGGCGCCGCAGACGGCGCGGATTTCGAGGAATCCTGCGGCTCCGCGGTGTTCCGCTGCTGCGCCGGTGCAACGGGCGTGGGGGGCGGTGACGGCAACGCGTCGGACGAAGGCGCGGGCGCGACAGGCGCTGGTTCCTCGGCAGGCGGCGATGGCGGCGGCGATGGCAGTTCCGCCGGCTTCTCGGCAACGCCGTCCGGCGAGAGCGTCAGCGCCGGCGCCTTCATCGGCGCAGCCGCGGCACCCGTACCGGCGGGCGCACCCTCCGAGGCCGGCGCCGTGGGCGCTGCCGGCTCCGCGGTCTCCGTTGCGGCCTTGCCCTTCGCACCGCTGCTCACCAGCACGATCACCAGCAGGAGAAGGAGCGTCAGCACCGCGGCCACCAGCGCGATCATCACCGGCTTCACGGGCTGCGCCGCGGGTACCTCCGGGGCACTTTCGTGATCATCGGTGATCACCAGCGGCAGGCGCGTCGAACGCGGTCGGCCGTCGTCCGTGTCCGGCGCAAGCCCGATGGGAGCATCCACCGCTGCCTTCGCCGCAGCCGAGGTGCGCGACGGCGCGCGCGCCTTCGCGGCGGTGGCGGCCACCGCTTCTTCGTCGACTCCCGTGCGCGCCATCCGCGTGAAGCGCGAGTCGGGCACCACGCCGAGCGTGCGGGTCAGGTCGATCAGCAGTCCCTTCGACTGGCGCGCTGCGTCCGCCGCGGGCGTTCCCTCGAGGCAGAACCGCCACGCGCACGGCGTGCCGGCCACGGGCTGCAGGAAGTACGTGGAGAACGTGGCGCGCCAGCGTGCCCAGTCGGGCAGCAGGCGGATGGCCTCGTCAACCAGGGGCAGCGGATCGACGCCCGCGCCGTAGATCACGTGGACGGGCTTCGATTGGTCGCGCAGGAAGTTGCTGGCGAGCACCCCTGCCCAACCCGCATCGCCGGCCACGGCCTGCCACGCAGCGCACGGGCACGGTGACGCATCGCTCGCAGCGGGCACGCGCACGGCCTGCTCGATCCACGCGGGTGCACCGCTCCACTCGCGGCGCAGGAGCCCCGCGCGTGCCAGGAGCGCCGCGGGGCCCGCCGACACGAGCTCCTCCGGCGCAAGCACGAGGTACGTGGCGATCTTGTTGGTGCGCGCCGTGTGGTCCGGCGGCGCGGGCCCCACCACCGACAGCACGTGCGCGATGCCGGTGGCCGTCTCCACGCGCCAGAAGCAGTACGAGAGCGGACCGTCACCGGACGGCCCCGCGCGATATCCGCCGAGCGCCTCGAGCCGCGGCACCAGCGCGGGCGGGAAGCCCTTGGTCATGGCAACCGTGCAGAACCCGCTGGTCCCGGCGCGGAGTCCCTTCGCTGCGGAGGTGTAGACGAGTTCAAGCGCCATGGCGGCGTGGTGCGTCCTGTGTGTGCGGGTGCGTCACGAAGGATCCAGGTCTGCGGAATCCGATGGCTTGCCGAAGCCGGCCTCGCCGGGGCCATCGGTCTTGTCGCTGGCCACCAGGTGCGTGGACCAGCGGGCCAGCGTGTAGATGAACGGCACGGTGACCCAGCGCGG
Organism: Phycisphaera mikurensis NBRC 102666; assembly: GCA_945870475.1. Lineage (GTDB taxonomy): Bacteria > Planctomycetota > Phycisphaerae > Phycisphaerales > SM1A02 > UBA966. The sequence continues at coordinate 1,026 of CAMBSR010000188.1, read as the reverse complement.
CGAGATGCGCGCCACCGGCACCTTCAGCAGGCCGGAGGCCGGGTCCATCACCGGAGAGGTGCCCAGCGAGCTCACCGGCACGAAGATGACGCGCTCGAAGGCGTCCTCCGCCGCGGCCACGAGTTCCGGCGCCACTTCCGTGAGGAGCGCGCGGATGCGCTCGCTCACGCGGTCGACCCGCTTGATGCTCGCCTTGCCGAGGCCGGCACGCTCGCGCGCGTAGGGCGAGGTGGTCACGTCCACCGGCGAGCCGTCCTCCTCCTTGAGAAGCGGCGCCCAGATGTCGCTCTTGGAAAGCACCACGAAGAGCGGCTTCGGCACGCGCTCCTGCGCAGCGAGTCCGGCGTGCATGCGGATGCGGCGCGCCATCTCCACCAGCAGCTGGTCCTGGCGCGTGGTCTTGGTGCCCGCGGCAAGCTGCGGATCGCCGCTCACGCCGGCGAGGCGCTGGCGGAAGCGCACGTCCTGCGTGGGGTCGAAGACGAACATGAGCACCTGCGCCTTGGCCAGATGCTGCGTGCCCGGCGCGCGCGCGGTGTCGGCGCCGGGGAAGAAGTGCTCGCCCGCGTTGTCGTAGAGCGTGAAGAGCTGCGTCAGCCGGTCGGGCGCGTGGCCGTTCACGTGGTCGCGCGAGGGGCGCACCGTGAAGATGAACGGATGCGCCAGCATGGTGGCGACGCCCGGGTCGAACTGCACGGAGTTGTATTGCGCGCCTTCGAGCTCGGTCTTGTCGATCGCCACCGAGGCGGTCTGGTCCTCGTTGAGGAAGAGCCGCGCCTCGTTGTCGGTGATGGCGCGGTTCATGCCCGGGTCGGTGTCGGTGAATGCCACGGAGAAGTGGCGGGCCAGGTCCTCGCGCAGCTTCCACATGGCGCTTGCCAGGAAGTAGCTCTTGCCGCTCGAGGGGCTGCCCGCGAGGCTCATGATGACCATCGGCCGCTCGAGGACGAGCTGCGGGATCTCCAGGTGGCAGTGCGGGCACGCCAGGCGACGCGTCTTTGACCCGGCGGGGTCGAGCGCCTCGCC
>CAMBSR010000187.1 GCA_945870475.1 Phycisphaera mikurensis NBRC 102666 | reverse complement strand
CACGCGAGCAGGCGCGCTGGGCCGGGCTGGGCTGGCGCGTCCTGCGCGCCGAGCAGCAGTTCGACACGTTCGAGGGAACGTTGCCGTCGCCGCTCATCGGGCCATCGCGCGTGCGCCTGAGCGGCAGGATCGACCGTGTGGACATCCATCCGGCGCTCGGGCACGCGGCACTCGACTACAAGACCACCTCGGACCCGCTGCGGCCCGAGGGCGAGCATCGACAGAAGAGGACGGGCGCGTGGATCGACCTGCAGCTGCCGCTCTATCGCGTGCTGCTCCGTTCGACAGGCATCGAGGTGGGGCCGAAGCAGCTGGGCTACTTTGCGCTGCCGGCCAATCCTTCGAGCACCGAGGTGCTGCTCGCGCACGACTGGGACGAGGCCTTCATGCAGGAGGCCGAGGCGGAGGCGCGCCGGATCGCCGCGCTGGTGGAGGCGGGGGATTTCTCCGGCCCCGACGAACGGACATCGGGCCGCGACGATCCGTTCGCGCCGATCTTCTGCGACGGCATGCGCGGGCTCGAGGTAGTGCCGGCGGAGGTGGCGCCATGAACGACCAATCCGTCGTCGTTGCCAACGCGGGAAGCGGGAAGACGCATCTCCTGGCCAACCGCATCATCCGCTGGATGCTCCAGGAGCGCAGGCGCACCGGGCATGCGACGCCGGAGCGCGTCCTGGCGGTGACGTTCACGCGCAAGGCGGCGGCCGAGATCGTGGCGCGCGTGCTGCGTCACCTGGCGCAGGGGGCGTCCGATCCGCAGAAGCTCTCGGAATTCTCCGCAGCGGAGCAGGTCGGCGAGTTCCAGGCCGCGGACTACCAGGCGGTGCTGGAGGAGTTCGTCCAGGCACTGCACCGGGTGTCGATCTCGACGATCGACGGGTTTTTCTCGCAGCTCGGCAGGGCGTTCAGCCCGGAACTGGGGCTGCCGGAGCACTGGGAGATCGGCGACGAGGACGAGCTCGAATCGCAGCGCATCGATGCGATCGGCGACGTGATTGCCGAGGACGCCGCGCGCGCCACGGAGCTCGCCCGGCGCATCGGGTCGGGGAAGCCGAAGGTCGAGATCCAGGCGGGCATCGACCAGGCGCTCAAGCGTGCGCTCGAGGTGTGGCATCGCTGCGCGCTGTCGCCGGATCCGCGCGTTGCGTGGGATGTCCTCTGCTCGGAGAGCGTCGAGCTCTTCCCGGGTGCGCGATTCGCCGCCGATGACGCGCTGCAGGCGGCAGCCGCCGCATTGCGCGACGCCACGCTGCCCACCACCGCGCAGGGGAAGCCGCGCGCCCACTGGGAGGGCGCGCGCAGCCGGGTGCTGGCGTTGATGGCGGAGCGCCGTTGGCTCGATCTCCTCGAGGATTCGTTCGTGCAGCGGATCAGGGCCGGCGAGCAATTCGACCGAAGCGATGCGCCGGCGGACGTTGCGCGGGCGCTCGCGGTGGGCGTCGGTCACGCGCTTGCCGAGGTCCAGGCGGTGGTGCGTGCGCGGCTGGCGGCCACCGCGGAGATGGTGCAGCTGGTCGATGCGCGCATCCGTGAGTCGCAGCGCGCCGACGGCGTGCTTGGATTCGGTGATCTGGCCGAGATGCTCGCCCGGACCAATGCGCTCGGCACCGCGCACCAGGATGACGAGGCACTCGCTGCCATGCGCGAGCGGCTCGACCGGCAGATCCGCGACCTGGCGTTCGACGAATTCCAGGACACGGCGCCCGCGCAGTGGGCGGTGATGTCCGGGCTGGTGGAGGAGATCACCGCATCGCGCGACCGCCGCTTGCTGGTGGTGGGTGATCCGAAGCAGTCGATCTACGCATGGCGCGGCGGAACGCCGGCACTTCTCGAGGCCGTGCGCCGGCGCGAGGGACTGAGCGGCGACGTGGCGCTCGACACCAGCTGGCGCTCGAGCCCGGTGGTGCTTCGTTTCGTGGATGAGCTCTTCACGGGTCTCCCGGTGGCCATCGAGAGTGCGCCGCTCGACGAGGCGCCCGCGGGCGCGATGGATGCGCTTGCAGGTGTCGGGCTTCCGGTGCCGGATGGCGTCGATCGGACGCCGCTGCAGCGCACGTTCGATGCGTGGCAGTACGCCACGCATCGCGCGGCGCCGACCAAGCTGCGGATGCCCGGACGGGTGCTTGCGTACCGCGCGCTCGATCGCAACGTCGAATCGATGGCGCGCGAGACGGCGGCCGTGGTCGCACGCCGCATCGCCGATCGCCCGGGCGCGGAGATTGCCGTGCTCGTCGAGAAGAACACGCAGGTGGCGGCGTGCGTTGCCGCCATCCGCGACCGCGGCATCGAAGTGTCCGACGAGGGGCGATCGCCGCTCTCCGACTCACCTGCGGTGGCGGTGGCATTGGCGCTGCTCCGGCTTGCAGACCACCCGGGCGACCGCATCTCGCATTACGTGGTGACCCGCGACCCGGCGTCCTCGATCCTCGGGCTTGAGCCGATGGAACTCCTCGCGGACCATGCCGCCCGCGAGACGGAGGCGCGCGCCATCTCCTGCCGTGTGCGACGTGAATTGCTCGAGGATGGCCTTGGGTCATGGGTCGATCGCCTGGCAACGCTCCTTCGTCCGGCGTGCTCGCGCAACGACATGGAGCGCCTGCGGCAGCTCTCGTCGCTCGCCCACGATGCGCCGGCGGATTCCGCTGCGCGTCCGGGCGATTTCGTGCGCTCGGTGATGCGACGCCGGTCCCGCACGGTGGAACGCGTGCGCGTGCGCGTCATGACGGTGCATGCGAGCAAGGGCCTGGAATTCGAGGAGGTGGTCCTCGGCAGCCTCGGCGAGGCGATGGGCGAGGCAACGGGTGGCCCCGGCGAGTGGGCGGTCCTTGCTCCGGACCCGGTGTCGCCACCGGTGGCGGTGGCGCCGATTCCGTCGAAGGAACTGGTTGCGCTCTCGCCGCTCCTGGCCGCGTTCCGTGCCGAGGCGCAGTGCGCCCGGCTCTTCGATGACGTGAGCGCGCTCTACGTGGCGCTGACGCGCGCCAAGGAAGCGCTCCACCTGGTGTGCCCGCCGCCCGATGCGAAGGACACGCCGAAGTTGAATGCGACGTGGATGCTCCGGCGCGCCGTGGCGGGATTCGAGGCGGGGTACCTCGCCGGTGGTGCCGACGAGGGCTCGCCCGTGTGGATGTACGAGCCCGAGGATCCGGCGCTTGATCTGGGGCCGCTGCCACCGCGACCACTGGCCGTGGAGGAGTCCCAGCCGCTGCCTGTTGCTCCGGCGCTGGAGCGCATTCCCCGCTCGACCGCGGTCCGTGCACCGAGCGCGCATGCCGCGGCGGAGGGCCGCTTCTTTGCACGGGAGTTCGCGGGCACGGACGATGGCGCGCGTGGGTCGCTCGCGCATGCATGGTTCGAGCGCATGTCCTGGTGCGATGGCGCGATTCCCGGTGGAATCGACGAGGCGGACCTGGTCCGTGCGGTGGCGGTGGAGATCGGCCGGCCCGTCGCGACCGAGCTTGCAGCCGAGGTGCGCACGCTGGTGCGCAGCACGGTCGCCGGCCCCGTGGCTGCCGTGCTTCGCGAGTCACGGTACGGCGCGTGGGGTTGCGAACGCGTGGACGTCCGTTCCGAGATGCCGTTCGCGGTCACCGTCGGCGGCGCGCTCGTGCATGGCCGCATGGACCGCGTGGTGCTTGGCTTCCGCAATGGCCGCGTGGTGCGCGCGGAGGTGGTGGATTGGAAGACCGGCACCACGGGCGTCGAAGGCGCCGCGGTCGAGGAGCGCATCGCGGGGTATCGCGCGCAGATGGCGAGCTACCGGCGTGCGCTGAGCACGATGTTCGGCCTGGGGCCGGAGGCGGTCACCGCGGTGCTCGCATTCGTGGACCGGGGCGAGCTGGTGGAGATCGGCGGCCCGCTCGGGGAGTGAGCGCGTCAGAAGCTCACGGTGCCGAACATGCCGAGTAGCGCGTTCGGGTCGACGTCCGTGCTGCTGACCCGCCTGCCCGTGGTCGTCTCGAGCGAGAGCTGCTCGGAGAAGGTGAGCCCGAAGAGGACGTCGAACCGGATGCCCGGGGTCATGTCGTAGCCGATGGTGCCGAACGCGGCCCAGCTCTGGTCCTCGCCGACGCCGTTGTCGATGCTCGCATCGGAGCTCGAGTCGAGGCGGAAGCGGCGCAGCTGCCAGCCGATGCCGAGGGACATGTCCACCTTGGAGCCCTTCGGTTCCCACGCGACGTCCACGCCCACGAACGGGCTTGCGGGCGGCCGGCGGATGGAGGAGACCTCCCACTCCTCGGCGAAGTGCCAATGCACCACCGGGATGGGAATGATGATCGGGTCGTTCTCGATCTGCGACACGCCCAGCACGCCGATGCCGAGGATCATGTCCGCGGACGGCGCCCACGCGATGCTTGCGATGCCGCCGCCGTAGAGGCTGTCGCCGGCGTCGGCGTTGGTCTCGCCGGCCAGGGCGAAGATGCCGCCGAACGTGGCCACCCAGGTGGGCGCCACCTTCACGGCCACGCGTCCCTGCAGCGCGAAGAGGTTGACGTCGCCGAAGGGGTTGCTCACGCCCATCGGGTTGCCGCTCCAGTGGTACCAGTCGAATTCGTAGCCCATCGCCAGGGCCACGGTCACGTCCTCGTTGACGACCATGCGCGAGCTGAAGCTGGCATAGAAGCGGTCGACGGACATTTCGCTGCCGTTGCCGGCGCTGGCGCTGAACTGGTGCAC
>CAMBSR010000186.1 GCA_945870475.1 Phycisphaera mikurensis NBRC 102666 | reverse complement strand
CGCCGGCCGAGTGATCTGCCCCGAGTCCGGAATCGACGGCACCGCCGACGTCCTGATCGCGGAAGGCCGCATTGCCGCCGTCAGCACCACGCGCGGCGAGCTCACTGCCTCCGGCGGCACCACCGTCGACTGCGACGGCCTGCTCGTGACGCCCGGGCTGATCGACCCGCATGTGCACCTGCGCGAGCCGGGCGGCGAGCACAAGGAAACCATCGCCACCGGCGTGGCCGCTGCCGTGGCCGGCGGATTCACCAGCGTCTGCTGCATGCCGAACACCACGCCGTGCCTGGATTCCGCGCCGCTGGTGGAATTCGTGCGCCTGCGCGCCCGCGAGGCCGGGCTCTCGCGCGTCTTCGTGGCCGCCGCCGCCACGGTCGGCCGTGCCGGCGAGCAACTCGCCCCCATGGCGTCCATGAAGCACGCCGGCGCCGTGGCCTTCACCGACGACGGTGACGGCATCGCGAGCGCGCAGATGATGCTCCGCGTGCTGCAGATGGCCAAGGTGGTGGGCTGCCCGTTCATGCAGCACTGCCAGGAAGCCACGCTCACCAAGGGCGCCGCCATGAACGCGGGACCGCTGCAGGCGAAGCTCGGTCTCGGCGCATGGCCTGCCATCGCCGAAGAGCTGATGCTCGAGCGCGACATCATGCTCAACCGCGCCGTGGGTGCGCGCTACCACGCGCAGCACCTCTCCTCGGGCGGCAGCGCGGAGCTCATCCGCCGCGCCCGTGCCGCCGGCCAGCCCGTGAGCGGCGAGGCCAGCCCGCACCACCTGCTCCTGACCGATGCTGCCTGCGACAGCTACAACACCAACGCCAAGATGAACCCGCCACTGCGCACCGCGACGGACGTACAGGCCCTGCGCGCCGCCGTTGCCGACGGCACCATCGACGTCCTGGCCACCGACCACGCCCCGCACGCCGACGCCGAGAAGGCGCGCGATTTCGCGAACGCCCCGTTCGGCATCATCGGCCTCGAGCACGCCCTGCCCCTCTACCGCGAGGCGCTCGTCGACAGCGGCGCCATCGGCTGGGCGCGCCTGATCGCGCTCATGACCATCCAGCCCGCCAAGCTCCTCGGGATCGACGCCATGGGCCTCGGCACGCTGCGCGTCGGCGCGCCGGCCGACGTGACGGTCATCGACACGGAGGCGCAGTGGACCGTGGACCCCGTGGGCCGCTCCAAGAGCCACAACACCCCGTTCGCCGGACGCACGCTCCGCGGCCGCGCCACGCACGTGTTCGTCGACGGCCGCGCGCTCGCCGCGCGCTGAGGCTGGCCGCACCGTCATCACAAAGCAGCATCGCCGACCTCCTGGGAGATCGGCGATGCGGAATCGGTCATTCGAGGCTCAGCGAGGAAGCGCATCACGCGCACCTCGCCCGCACGCTCAGGCCGCGCTCTTCTCGCCCACGTCCTTCGCGATGCCGAGCTGCACGAGGCGCTCGATCGGACGGTGGGGCTTCTTCGCTTCCTCGGCCAGGCGCTTGGCGGCCGCGGTGTTCGGATAGAGCGGCGCGAGGATCGACTTCACGTTCGCCCAGATGCCGCCGACGCCGGAGAACGTGTAGTCCACGGCGCTCGGCTCGTAGCCGCAGTGCACCATGCAGTTCTGGCACTTCGGGTTGCCGCTCTTGACGCCGTAGTTGGACCACTTCGTCTCGGAGATGAGCTCCTTGAACGAGTCGTAGTACCCCTCCTGCAGGAGGTAGCACGGCTTCTGCCAGCCGAAGATGTTGTAGGCCGGGCTGCCCCACGGGGTGCACTCAAAATCGCGCTTGCCCATGAGGAACTCGAGGAAGAGCGGGCTCATGTTGAACTTCCAGCTCTTCTTGCGGTTGGAGAGGATCATCTCGAACAGCTCGTTGGTCTTGCGGCGTCCGAGGAAGCTCTGTTGGTCGGGCGCCTTGTCGTAGGCGTAGCCCGGGGACACCATCATTCCCTCCACGCCGAGCTCCATCATCTCGTCGAAGAAGCCGCGCACCGAGGCGGGATCGGCGCCCTGGAAGAGCGTGGTGTTGGTGGTGACGCGGAAGCCCATCTTGACCGCGAGGCGGATGCCCTCGACGGCCTTCTGGAAGGTGCCCTCGCGGCAGACGGCAAAGTCATGGTGCTCTTCCTGGCCGTCCATGTGTACGCTGAAGCTGAGGTACTTGCTCGGCTTGAACCAGTCGGCCTCCAGCTTCTCCTTCAGGAGGAGTGCGTTGGTGCAGAGGTAGATGTACTTCTTGCGCGCCACCAGCGCCTCGACCAGTTCCTTGATCTCCGGGTGGAGGAGCGGTTCCCCGCCGGGGATGCTCACCATCGGGGCGCCGCACTCATCGACGGCCTTCATGCACTCCGCCACGCTCAGGTTCTTCTTGAGGATGTGCGGCGGGTACTGGATCTTGCCGCACCCCGCGCAGGACAGGTTGCAGCGGAACAGCGGCTCGAGCATCAGCACCAGGGGATAGTGCTTGTTCCCGCGCAGACGTTGTCCGAGAACGTACGAGGCAACGGTCCACATCTGGGAAATCGGGACTGCCATGGGGTGTTTCCGGGGTCCTGGTGGGTTGGGCCGGCGGAGGGCCGGCGGCGGAGGGCAAAAAAATCTTCTCGGTCGATCCGAACTGGGGCGATCCCGGTCGGGGGCGGGATCGTAGCACGGGCATGCCCTCCATCGCTGCTCAAGCGATTTCCCTCGAAGACCTGCTGCGCTCCCCCATGGGACCCGCAGGCACCGTCAACGCCGTGATCGACGGGCTGGACGAGCTGACCGGAACGGTCGCTCGCCGGCTCCGTCGCGCGGCAGGGGCCACTGCCTCCGGTGCTGCAGGCGCTGCCCGTACCATCCGCGAGAGCGCCTCCGCCGGAAGCGCCACCCTCCCGATGGCCAACGCAGAGCGCTCCGACGAAACCCTGCTGGCTGCCTACCTCGACGGCGATCGCGAAGCGTTCGCCGCCCTGGTGGAGCGCTATCGGACGGAACTGCACGGATTCCTCGCACGCTTCCTCGGCTCCTCCGCGGCCGCCGACGACGTGTTCCAGGAGACGTTCCTGCAGGTCCACATGGCGGCGAGCACGTTCGATCGCACGCGCGTGTTCAAGCCGTGGCTCTTCACCATCGCGGCCAACAAGGCACGCGACTGGCACCGTCGGCAGAAGCGCCGTCGCGCGGCCAGCCTCGACGCCACCATCGGCAACGATGCGGACGGCGCACGCATGGTGGACCTGCTCCCGTCGGAGGCCGAAGCGCCGCCGGCGATGCTCGAGTCGTCGGAGACGCGCGTCCGCGTCAAGCAGGTGGTCGATGACATGCCTGCCCTCTACCGCGAGGTGCTGCAGCTCAATTATTTCCAGCGGATGAGCTACCAGCAGATCTCGGAAGTCCTGGGCGTGCCGCTCGGGACGGTCAAGAGCAGGCTGCATGCCGCCGTGGCCACGTTCGCCGATGCATGGAAGGCATCGAGCAAGCCCGCCGCACGTCGCGGCGCCGGTTCAGGGAAGGAGTCCACCGCATGAAAAGCCCACCAGACCAACCGTCGGAGCTCCCGACGGGACCATCGCTCAGCGACGCAGACATGCGCGTGCTCGACTTCCTTGCCGAGCACGGCTTCGACGCATCCAGGATCGAACTGCTGCCCGAGGCCGACCGCCCGCGGGCGATGGCGCTGATCGGCCAGATGCAGGTGCTCGACCACTACCCGGCCGAATCCGCCGAGGACACGCTTGTGGACGCCACCATGGCCCGCATCGACCGCTGGGAGGCGGCGCGCGCGGAGTCCATGCAGATCCAGCGCGGCGGCTTCGCCAAGTTCCGGCTTTCCGATTTCGTGAGCATCGCGGCGCTCGTCCTGGTGGGCATCGGCGTGCTGCTGCCGGTGGCAGCGCGCGTGCGCGAGCAGAGCCTCAGCACGGTCTGCTCCAACAACATGCGCTCGCTGTACGGCGCGTTCGGTGCCTATGCCGACGCCAACGGCGGTGCCCTGCCGGCAACGGCATCGATCGGCAACTTCTCGTCGCTCTTCGCTCCGAGTCCGTCGATGCAGCCCGCTGCGCAGCCGATGACCGAGGGCTGGGGGCGCCGGCAGGCGATGGGCGTGCCCAACGGGCAGACCATCGTGGTGATCCGTACGCCGCAGACGACCATCATCATGACCCCGTCCACCCAGGACTGGTCCAACGTCAGCCACGGCGCGCATCTCTCGCACCTGGTGTCGAAGGGCTACCTCGAGGCGGGCGCGCTGCAGTGCCCGTCATGCGCGGCCGGTCTTCCGTGCATCGCCTACCGGGTGCCCGCGCGCGGTGAGCGCTTCATGCTGCGCACCCCGGGTCGCACCGTGGTGGCCGCCGATGCCAACCCGCTCGTCGAGGCGCGTCGGCGCGGCATCCTCCTGCCCTCCACGGCGGTCAACTCGCTGAACCACGGCGAGCAGGGACAGAACATGGTCTTCAGCGACGGCGCCGTGGAATGGCGCACCTCGCCCTTCATGACCACCCCGGCCGGGTCGATGGACAACATCTGGCTGCCCCGGGATTCCTCGGGCCGCGAGCAGCGGGACATGCTTAGCTGGCCGAGCGCCAGCACCGACAACTTCGTGACCCAGTGACCAGATAACGGCATCCGGACCGGCAAAGGGGATTGTCGGCGACGGCGGATTCCGCTATCGTTCGCGATTCTCCGCCGAGCGATCGCCCGGCGCCACCCAGGAACGAACATGCCGAAGCAAAAGTCCCATCGCGGT
>CAMBSR010000185.1 GCA_945870475.1 Phycisphaera mikurensis NBRC 102666 | reverse complement strand
GGCTACTGGTATCCGGATCGCTTTGCCGAGGACACCGGCCGGCGCGAGGAGCTGTTCCGCGAGTTCATGCGGCGGCTCGATGCGCAGAACCATCGCACCGGTGCGGTGATGGCGGGAATGCTGATGCTGCACTCGGACACGCCGGGCGCCGCGGAGGCGCGTCGGTGGATTGCCGAGGGATTGAATCCGTTGCTCGGCGCCTTCGTGTGCGAGTACGCGCCGTACAACGCGGGGCGTGGCCGCATCGACTGGGCCGCGGACGGCCGCGGCGGCGAGGTGCCGTTCGTGACGGCGGCGTACTGCCTGTGGCAGGGCATGGACGGCAAGCACCCCGGCATGGGTGGTCCCGATGCGGTGGTGGATGCGATCGTGCGCGATGCGGCGGCGAGCACAACGCCCTTCGCGCGCTGGGTGTCGGTGCACATCTGGTCCACGCACGAGCTTGCGGACGGCACCAAGGTGACGGGCGTGGGCGCTGCCGCGGCGCTGGCCGACCGGCTGGAGGCACGCGGCATCCGCGTGGTGCGGCCGGACGAGCTGCTGCACCGGATTCGACGGGAGCGTGCGGCCGCGGGGCGCTGACGTGGCCAGCATCGCTTTCGCGGGATGAGTTCGGGAGATAGTCTGCGGCGATGCAGCACCGATCGTTTCGGCACCTTGCGATCTTCCTCGGCGTTGCGGCCGTCGCAGCCGCCCCCATCGCCATGACCAAGACCCAGTTCTACAAGGGCGTCGGTTCCGGCTCGCCCCTCTTCAACCTGTCCGACGGCAAGTTCTACGAGGGTGCCGGCAGCGGCAAGGTGCTTGCGAACCTCAGCGGCTCCAAGCTGTTCCAGGGTGCCGGCAGCGGCAGCGTGATCCTCAACGTGAGCGGCGAGAAGATCTTCAAGGGCGTCGGCTCCGGCGAGTGCCTCTACAGCATCAGCGGCTCGAAGGTGTTCCAGGGAGCCGGCAGCGGCACGGTGCTCTTCAACGTGTCCGGCGGCAAGCTGTACAAGGGCGCGGGCAGCGGCACGGTGGTGTGCAACTGGAGCGGTGGCCGGCTCTCGGCAGTCGAGCTCGCGGCCACGGTGTGGTTCGTGGAGCATCCGTACTGAGCATCGATCGCTGGGGGATGCGCGCGTTGTTCGGCGCAGCGATCCTCGTGGCGATTGGGGGAATGTTTCCGCCACCCGCCGTGCTCGCCACAAGCGAAGATTGCTGCATGGAACACTCTCGCACGGATCCATGGCGGCGGACACGGCTGGTGCAGGTGGCCATCCTGCTGGTGCTCGTGGTGACCGCGAGCACGGTCTGGCGATGGTGGCCGTTTGCCTGGGCCCCGGCGGCGCTGGCCGCGATCCTCTACGCCATGTACGCGACGCTCATGGTGATCGACCATGGTGCGCACGCTTCACAGGCCGGTGGCGAGGGCGCCGCGCGCCGGTCGGCCTCCGCGCAACGCTCGGTGGCGTGGAAGACCGCACTCACGCTCTTCGTCGGCCTGGCGGCGATCGCAACGGTGATCGCATCGGCGCTCCTGGACGCGCGGATGGTGGCCATCGGCGCGCTCATGGTGTTCGCCATGGCCGTCTTCATGGGCATGCCCATCCTGGCGTTGACGGTGACCGAGGAGATGGGTGCGGTGCGCGACGGGGCCGACGGCGAGCACATGGAGCATGGGCCGCCGCGGTGAGTGGTTGCCTTCGCCGCACCGGCGCTCGCCGGTCAGCTCACGGGCACGCGCCCCACTGGCCGAGCAGCAGGCCGAGGTCGCTGCCGCCGACGATGCCGTCGTTGTTGAGGTCGGCCGGACAGGGGCTGGTGGTGCACGCGCCCCAGCTGCCGAGCATGGAGCCGAGGTCGGCGCCGCCCACGATGTTGTCGCCGTCGATGTCGCCGAGGCACGGGGGCGCGGGGAACTCGAGGATGAGCGCGCGACGCGCGTTGCCTTCGAACGTGTCGTCGAGGCCCGCGGCCGGTCCGCCGTTGCCGCCGTAGAAGCAGGCGTAGTCGCCGGTGAGGTTGGGTTCGCCGGGGAGCCACGGTGAATCGGTGACGGGTTCGCCGGACTCCCACACCCAGTTGCCGGTGGTGCGGCTGAGGCCGACCCAGGGGCCGCAGGTGTAGCCGTTGAGGGTCCACATGTTGAGGAAGGCGGCGAAGCGCTTGAAGATCCACTCGCGCTCGGCCTGCGTCTCCATGGAGACGAGCTGCGCGCCCACCGAAGTGGCATAGTCCTTGGCCTGCTGCCAGGTCACGCGCGTGGGGAGGAGCACCGCGGAATAGGTCTTGCCGTTGCCGCCTTCGGAGAGCGCCCACGTGGCGGTGCCCAGGTTCGGGTCGGAGTTGAATTCCACGAGCACGTTGCCGAAGGCGTCACGGTCGTCGTTCCACTTGCCGTTGGGATAGACGACGCCCCAGTTCTCGCCGCCGACGTTGTTGGGCTCGCCGGGATTCCAGTTGCTGTAGACGAGCGGTTCGTTGTTCCACCAGCCCCAGCCGCCGGCGGGCTCGGCGGCGCCCGTGGCCTGGATCAGGCCGAAGGCGGTGTTGCCGCCGAGGAGCGTGGGCGTGGCGCGCGTGCGGGCGAACTCGTTCTCCGCCGCCGAGGTGAGCGTGGCGGGATAGCCGCCGACCGCGATGGCCGCGGCCTTGGCCTCGTCGAAGGTCTTGGTGCCGCCGAGCGCGTACGTGGCGTACCAGTGGCCATTGCCGCCCTGCGACACCGGCCATTGCACGGCGAGTCCATCGGCGACGGGCGCGGGGTCTCCGAGGGCGATGTCGATCTCGCCGGAGCCGCTCACGCCCTTGCCGCCGACGCGGATCAGGTAGAGCTCGCCGGCGATGCACGGCACGATGAGGCGCGAGGTACCGCCGTTGCAGACGGAGTCGTTGTCGTTGCATGCGAGCGGCACGCCGCCGCAGGAGCCGTAGATCACGACGTTGGTGTCGAAGCCCGCGTGGTTGCAGGTGGAGACCGCCAGGCCGCCGCTCACGGGCGGCACGACGCGGAACCACACGTCGTTGGTGTAGTTGCCGTTGCCGGGGTCCGCGCACTCGGAGATGAGCGGCGGGCCGTCGGTATCGGTGTTCAGGGTGGTGAAGGGATAGCGGCCAAAGCCGAGCGGGCGGGCGGCGTTGCAGTGGTCGTTCTCGGGGGTGAGGCCGCACTGCTCGACCGCGATGTTGACGCAGAGGGAATCCCAGCTATTGGTGCAGCAGGGCGGGTCGATGCTGCACACCAGTGCGCAGCACGCCGCGTTCGCGCAGCCGCTGGCGGCGTGCGGCGTGTTGCAGGGCTCGCCCGCGCCGCAGCTCGGCGGCGGGCCGAGGTAGTACGGACCCTGGATGAAGGTGTTGCCGAAGGTGACCGACGTGCGGATCTTGGCGGTGGTGCCGGCGGGGAAGCTCGAGGGATCGAGGTCGCCCTCGATGGAGCCGATGGTGAGCTGTGTTCCGATGAAGCCGGTGTTGTCAAACGTGAACGTGGTGCCGAAGGGCGCGACGGAGGTGGTGTCGAGCGTGCCGGGCGATGACGAGAACGGCGTGGTGGTGGTGTAGGTCCCGCGCAGGTTCCAGCTGCTGCCGAAGTCGGCACGGCCGGAGCCGATGATCGCCGCGCCGACGTTTGCCACTAGGGTGACGGTGGTGGTGCTCAGGTCGACGGTGACCGGCACGCATCCGAACACGCCGCAGAGGAGCTGGAAGTCGAGCCGGCCCCCGCCGAAGTTGAGCGTCGAACCCGCCTTCATCTCGGCGAAGGTGAACGGCCGCGAACCCGGCTGGAGGCCGAAACTCCCGATGCCCGTCACGGGGACCACCATGGAGTCCTCGCTGAACTGCGATCCGGAGCTGTTGGTCGTGGTGATGCGCACCGTCACCAGCGCCGTCTGGCCTGCGGCGACGTTGTACGGCGCGGGAACTTCTGCCTGCGCGGATGCCGCGATGGAGGAAATGACGGCGATGGCGAGCGCGAGCGGCGCGCGGCGGGTCTTGGCTGGCACGGAGTTGTCCTTGGGAAGGCGCGGGTGCATTCGGGTGGTCTATAAGGAATGTCGCGGATCGGGGGGACCGCAAACTGCGCGCGGGTGGATTGGGGTTACTTTCTGGGCGATTGCGATCTCCTGACGAGACTTATCGCTCCTACGCGGGATTACCGGGGCGGGTTCGTGCAGGGGTCGGTGCCCCAGGCGCTGAGCAGGAGGCCGAGGTCGCTGCCCTCGACCGAACCGTTGCCGTTGAGGTCGGCCAGGCAGTTCCCCGCGCCGCAGGCGCCCCACTGTGCGAGCAGCGCACCGAGGTCGGCGCCGCCGACCTCGCAGTCGCCGTTGATGTCGGGGGAATGAGGTGGGCAGGCCACCGACATATCGATGGCGAGGTCGCCCAGAAGTACATCCTGGTCGATGGCACCGTTGCGTGCAGCGAAGACGAACGACCAGTTGCGCGGATCGATGTCCGCGGTGGCGGCCTGCGCGGCGTCGGCGTGCACGGTGATCGGTTCCTGTCCCGGCGGCGCGATGGTCACGGTGGTTCCCGTGTCGCGACGCCAGCGCACCGTGGCGGTGGCCATGGAGACGGGATTCCCTGCCTGCACGTAGTCGTCGTACCGTTCGGCAGAGAAGTCAAAGGGCACGAATGCCACCAGCGTGGCGCCCCACTTGATGGCGACGCCGTTGCCGGTCGCGCTTGGGTAGGTGACGAACCCGACGCTGAGCCCGGCGTTGTCGGCAACGAATGCCTCGACGCCCCACTCGCCGCCGGAGGCGCGTG
>CAMBSR010000184.1 GCA_945870475.1 Phycisphaera mikurensis NBRC 102666 | reverse complement strand
GCGAGACCGTGCAGCATAGCGGAAACCCCGCCCCAAACCGCGCCCGCGCGCTTCCTTCCCTTACTGGATGCAAGATTCCGGCGGAAATCACCAAAATCGAGATAACCAAATCTTTTCATGACGTTTTCGAGGGCTACTTTCCGTCTACGACTCGGAGGACCTTCCCCGGAGGTCCGTTTTGACACGCATCAACGCCACGACGGCCGTTGATCTGGGGGCCGATGTTTGACGCCCAATCTGCCCGACGAAGTTCATCACACCTCTTCACTGGAGCACAAAGACATGAACGCACTCTTCGCTCGCATTGCGCCGGTCGTGGCAGCCGCCACCCTGGCGATCGTCGGGACGGCCACGGCCGCCGACGTGAACATGACCGGCTGGCAGACGTGGGGCGGCATCGCCGCCACCGCCAACACCTCGACCACCATCGCCGTCCCCGCGGGCTCCACCGGCGTCTCGGCGCTGTCATTCTCCAACCTCAACTTCGATGCGATCAACGGCAGCTACCTCAGCGAGTTCGTGATCCGCGTCGAAGTCCCGGGCGAGAGCAGCGCCTTCTGGTCGATCAAGCCGTCGGCCACGCAGGCCTCCGGCAACTTCACCGGCTCCGGCAGCGGCACCACCTTCGGCGGCAACGCCTTCGTGATTCCGGCCGGCACCACCAGCCTGAAGGTCTTCGTCTACGAGTCGTACAACGACGGTGGCGACACCACCCAGGACGCCCGAGTGAACAGCGGCACGCTGACCGTCACCTTCGGCAACCCGCCCCCGCCGTTCAATCCGTGCGCTGCTCCCATCAACGGCGTGCTCGGCGCGAACACCGTGCCGATGAACGCCACCAGCCCCAACCTGGACCTCAACTGCGGCGAATTCGTGGCTGACGCCAACAAGGCCAGCTACGTGCGGTTCGTTGCCCCCAGCACCGGCCGCTTCCGCGCCGACAGCTGCGTACAGACCACCGACACCGTCATGGCCGTCCTGACGAGCTGCGGTGATACCGCCACGTCGCTCACCTGCAACGACGACACCTGCGACTATGCCTCCAGCGTGAGCTTCGACGCAACGCAGGGCCAGACCTACTACATCGCAGTCGGCCTCTACAGCACCACCGCCGCTCCGCCGGCGACGCTGACGGTGACCATCGCCGAAGCGTTCGATGCCTGCGCGTCGCCGACGACTGCCGTGGTCGGAACCAACACCCTGCCGATGAGCGCCGGTGCCGCTGACCTGGACATCACCTGGGCAGGCGTGGTGATCTACAAGGTCAACTACCTGGTCTTCACCCCCACGCAGTCGGGCGTCTTTACCGCCTCCAACTGCGCCGACAGCGGCTTCGACAGCTGGATCATCATGGCCACCGCGTGCAACGATGCGGACGCCGTGCAGCTGGGCAACGACGACGGCTGCGGCATCGTTGGCGGCCCGTCCAGCCTGCAGTTCTCGGGCGAGGCCGGCCAGACGTACTGGATCGGTGTGGGCGCGTTCGCCACCACGGACGTGCTCCCGGAAGCCACCACCGTCGAGCTCAGCGCCGTGTATTGCACCTCGGGCTTCGACGCCTGCGCTGCTCCCACGGTCGTGACCACCGGCACCACCAACGTGACCGTCGACTGCGGCGCCGCGACCCTGGACCTGTCCGGCTACTGGACGCCGGAATTCGGCGCTGCGGCGATCGGCCAGGCGAACTACATGCAGTTCGTCGCCCCGACCACCGCGACGTACGAGGTCGGCCTCTGCAACAACGCGTCCGACTCCCGCCTCGCTGTCCTCGGCGCCTGCGGCGACTCGACCACGTTCATCGCCGCGGATGACGATGGCTGCACCGGCGGCGCCCCGTTCACCTCCAAGGTGAGCTGGGCCGCCACGGCTGGCACCACGTACTACATCGCCATCGGTAGCTACGTCACCGCGGGCGGTGTTGTGGTCAGCATCGACCCCGACCAGATCGTGGACATCTCGGTGGGCGCCCCGCCCGTCAACCCCTGCGATCCGGCGAACATCATCGATGTCACGCTCGGCTCCTACGTGGTCACCACGGACCAGGCCTTCCCCGACCTGGACATGACCGGCAGCTCGTGCAGCTTCACCAATGCACCGCAGACGATCAACGCGGTGAAGTACCTGCGGTTCACCCCGACGGCCACTGGCACGCACACGCTCAGCAACTGCACCGACACGGGCACCACCGTGGACTGCCGCATCGCGGCCCTGTCCTCGTGCGGCGATGCGTTCTCCAACCTGGCATGCGATGACGACGGCTGCACCGCCGGCGCGGCGCCCTTCACCGCCACGGTGTCGGTCGACCTGACGGCGGGCACCACGTACTTCTTCGCGGTTGGTGGCTACAGCGCCGCCGCGACGGGTCCGTTCAACATCGACATTGCCGGTCCCTCGGGCCCGCCGCCGTGCCTCGGTGACGTCAACCTGGACGGCGTCGTCGGCGGCGCGGACCTGGGCCTCCTCCTGGGCAACTGGGGCTTCTCGGGAACGGGCGACCTCAACGGTGACGGCACCGTGACCGGCGCCGACCTGGGACTCGTCCTGGGCGCCTGGGGCCCCTGCCCCTAATGATGCGCGGCCGGCATTCCGGCCACGCCTGCCACGCAACTTCCGCCGCCCGCACCCCCGTGGTGCGGGCGGCGCGCTTTTGGCTTCGAGGGGAATGCATATCCTCCCGCGATGCACGCGCTGCAGCAGGGCACCACCAACGCCACCGTCCGCAACACCCCCACCGGCTGCGGTCTCTTTGCACACGCAGCGGCCGCCGTGGGCGACGCGATCCTGGAAGTCGATGGCGAGGTGCTCGCCTCCCCAAGCGTGTACAGCGTCCAGGTGGGCGAGCAGGAGCACCTGCATCCGCACCGTGACGCGCTGGCGAATGACGACACTGAGCGAAGCCGCTGGCGCTTCCTCAATCACTCGTGCGACCCCAACTGCTGGATGGACGGCCGAACGCTCCGCGCGCGACGCGCGATCGCGCCCGGCGAGCAGCTGACGTTCGACTACAACTGCACCGAGTGGTCGATGGATACGCCCTTCGACTGCGCCTGCGGTGCGTGCAACGGCTCGCAGGTCCGCGGCTACGCCCACCTCGACGCCGACGCCCGCGCGCGCCGGGATGCGCATGCCGCCCCACACCTGCGCGCGCGTGCGATGCATGGACACGCTTGACGCCATCTTCCGCAGCGTGCTCCTGCAGCACGCGCACCGTGTGGCCATCGACGTGCCGCCCCGCGAGGGTCGCGCGCGCCTCACGCTGACGTACGCAGAACTCGATGCGCGGGCATCGGTGATCGCAGACCGCATTCCGCCGGCGGGCGCGCAGGCCGAGCAACCGATCGTCCTGGTGATGCTGCCGCGTGACTGCCCCGATGTCTACGCGTGCCAGCTTGCCGCCATGCGGCGCGGGTGCGCGTTCTGCTGCGTCGATGCAGCGTTCCCCGATTGGCACATCCGCTCGGTGATCGAGGACGCGCTGCCGGTGGCGGTGCTGACGGACTCGGCCGGCGCGGCGCGACTGCGCGCACTTGCGGGCGGGGCCCCGGTGCTCGACGTGACGGGGATCCCGGCGAGCGCCGTGGGCGGGGGTGCGCACACGCCACGCGCCGACGACCTCGCCTACCTCATCTACACGAGCGGCACCACCGGCGCGCCGAAGGGCGTGATGATCGAGCACGCAGGCGTCGCGAGCCTGGTGCGCTCGGATGTCGGGCGGTTCGGCCTCGGCCCGGGAGATCGCGTGGCGCAGTGCTCGAGCAACGCGTACGACTCGAGCATCGAGGAGACGTGGCTCGCCTTCGGCGTGGGCGCGACGCTCGTGCCCGTGGACGACGAGCGCGTGCGCTCCGGACCGGACCTGGTGCCGTGGCTCCGCGAGGAACGCATCAGCGCGTTCTGCCCGCCGCCCACGCTCCTGCGCGCGATGGGCGTCGAGGATCCGCCGCGCGAGCTGCCGGACCTGCGATTCCTCTACGTCGGCGGCGAGGCACTGCCGCAGGACCTCTCCGACCGCTGGAGCGCGCATCTGCGCCTCGAGAACGGCTACGGCCCCACCGAGTGCACCGTCACCGTGGTGCGCGGCACCATGCAGCCAGGCGTGCCCGTCCACATCGGCACCGCGGTCGAGGGCAACGAGGCGTTCGTCCTGGATGAGTCCGGCGCGCGCGTGGCGGACGGCGCGGAGGGCGAACTCTGGATCCGCGGCATCGGGCTGGCGCGCGGCTACCGCAATCGCCCGGAAACCACGGCAGAACGCTTCGTCATGCATCCGGAACTCGGGCGCCTCTACCGCACGGGAGACCTGGTGCGCCAGCGCCCGGACGGCGTCCTCGAATACCTCGGCCGCGCCGACGGGCAGGTGAAGCTCCGCGGCTACCGCGTGGAGCTGCCGGCCATCGAGGCGTGCCTGATGCAGCACCCGAGCGTCGCGCAGGCTGCGTGCGCCGTGGTCGGCAGCGGGCCCACCGCGCAGGTGGGCGCGTGCGTGGTGATGCGTGGCGGTGCAGCGGCCATGGACGATGCCACGCGCGTGCTGAGCGCGTGGGTGCGCGAGCGCCTGCCCTCGTACATGGTGCCCGCGCGTGTGCGCAGCACGGCCACCATTCCCACGCTCGTGAGCGGAAAGGTCGATCGCCGCGCGGTGGCGTCCATGCTCGCCGATGAATTCGCTGCGGCAGACCCGAACGCCTCCGCGCGCTTCGATGCGATGTGTGCCGATGCATCGCTCTCCACCGAGGAGCGCGTGGGCGCTGCCTTCGCCGGCGCGCTCGGCCTCGCGGAAATTCCCGACCCAGGCGCC
>CAMBSR010000183.1 GCA_945870475.1 Phycisphaera mikurensis NBRC 102666 | reverse complement strand
ACGAGGAGCGTCATGGCGCGCAGGAACGCCTCGGGCCAGGAAAGCCAGCCGATCACGGGCGGCAGGACGGCCATCACCACGGTGGCCGCGATCACCGCGGGCACGTAGACGCGCGTGAATCGCTCGGCGTACCGCTGCGTGGTGGACTTCTGGCCCTGCGCCTCCTCCACCATGCGGATCATGCGCGCGACGGTGGAGTCCGCCGCCAGGCGCGTCACCTTCACCTCCACCAGCCCGTCGCCGTTCAGCGTGCCGGCGAATACGTCGTCGCCCGGGCCCTTCTCCACGGGAACGCTCTCGCCGGTGATGGGGCTCTGGTCGATGCTGCTGTTGCCGGCGGCCACCGCGCCGTCCATGGGCACGCGTTCCGCGGGCCGTACGCGCACCACGTCGCCGATGGCCACGTCCGCGATGGGCACTTCCGCGAAATCCGCGCCGCGCTTCACCCACGCGGACTTCGGCGTCAGGCGCCCGAGCGAGCGGATCGCCTTGCGCGCCTGGCCCATGGCGTAGTGCTCGAGCCCATGCCCGAGCGAGAACAGCACCAGGAGCATCGCGCCTTCCGCGTACTCACCGATCGCCGCCGCGCCGAGCGCCGCCACCGCCATGAGGAAGTCGATGTCGAGCCGTCCGCGCCGCAGTGCGTGCACGCCCTCGGCGAACGCGCCCCAGCCTGCCACCACGTAGGACACCACGTAGAGCGACGCCCATGCCCAGGGGCTTGCGTCCTGGCGCTGGCAGAGCCAGCCGGCGAGCAGCGCCGCCGCCGCCACCGCCGGTTCGATGAGCTCCCGATGCCGTTGCAGCCACGGGGCGTCGTCCGGCAGGTCGATCGAGGCATCCACGCTCATGAGTACCGGAGAATATCGGTGCTTTCGGATACGATCGGTGAGCCATGAACGCTGAGGAATCCCGATTTCCGCCCCCTGCGCCGAGTGACCTTGGCGACCACGAGGTGCCCCGCGACGGCAACGCGCTCGACGGCGCCCGCGTGGCGCTCCTGGTGACGGGCGGCATTGCCGCGTTCAAGGCGCCGCTGCTGGCGCGCGCGCTGCGCCGCCAGGGTGCCGTGGTCACGGCCTTCGCCACCACGGAGGCGCTCCGCTACGTGGCGCGCGAGGCTCTCGAGTGGGCCTGCACGCGTCCGGTGGTGGTCGATCTCTCCGCCGATGCAGAGCATCTCTCCGACTCCGCGCCGTTCGACGTCTACCTGGTGGCGCCTGCCACCTACAGCGTGATCGGCAAGTGCGCGCACGGCATCGCCGACACGCCGGTGACGGCAACGCTCGCGAGCGCGATCGGCCGCATGGAGCGCGGGCAGGCTGCGGTGCTCTTCGCGCCCACCATGCACGGCTCGATGCACACCTCGATCCTCGAATCGAACCTGCGCACGCTGCACGCGTGCGGCTGCACCGTCGTGCCGCCGCGCGACGAGTACGGCAAGCACAACCTGCCCGACGAGCGCACGCTCGTGGACGCCTGCGCTGCGGCATTCCGCACCACGCGCACGACGCGTGCCGCGGCACGGCGTGACTGACCGACCCACCCGACCTCGATGCACCCCACCATGAACACCTTCCTCGCCGCGGCCGTTGCCTCGTCGTCCGTTGCCATCCACGCACACGCCATGCAGCAGGTGCCGCCGGTGCGGCCGGTCCCGCCGCCGCCGCCATCCAACAGCCTGGTTTCCGCGCCGGCGCCGGGCTCCACGGCCGTGGCGCTCCCGCCGCAGACCGAGACATGGGTGCTGAATTCGCCGGTGCCCACGGTCAGTCCCACCTGGGGCTACCGCGCCACCGTCATGGGGGAGCGCGTCTTCGTGGGTGGACCGGAGCGCGCGGTGTCGCCCGGAGCCTGCGGCCAGCTCTGCATGTGGGAGCGCGTGAACGGAGAGTGGAAGGCCGATCCCAACCTGTTCCAGGTGGAGCGCGTCGGCACCGGCGCGTTCGTGCTGCAGCGCCTCGATCGCGGCGGAAACTTCATCTTCACCGCGGTCGATCGCCGCGGCCCGGGCACCTCCGTCCGCGTGCTCGAGCCGCAGGGCGGGCGCGTGGTGGAATCCGCGTCGCTCATCCTGCCCGCTGAGGCGGACCTTCCCTCGTTCGCTTCGTCATTCGCGAGCGACGGCAACGCGGTGGCGATCGGCAGCGCCGACCTGCGCTTCAACCTCAAGGAGGAAAGCCTCAAGCGCAACCGCGATCCGAAGGTCTTCCTGTATTCGCGCGAGGGCTCGGTGTGGAAGCTCGATGGCTTCGTGAAGACGCCCGCGCAGGCCAACGGCGCGCCGGCCGATGCCATGTGGTTCGGCGCGTCGCTCGACATCGACGGCGACGTGCTGGCCGTCGGTTCGCCGGCGACGCTTCCGCCGCGGCCGAGCGAGGTGCTGCCGCTCTCCGGCTTCGCGTCCGTCCAGGTGTTCCGCCGCAGCGGCGGGCAGTGGATGCCCGAGGTGACCATCCAGGGCATGCGCTTCACGCAGGACAAGTGCTTCGGCCTTGACCTGGCGGTGGGCGGCGACCTGCTGGCGGTCCGCAGCTTCGATCCCGAGACGCCCGATGCGCTGCCGCACGTGTGGCTCTTTGCACGCACCGGTGGTCAGTGGCAGTTCCGCCAGGAATTGCTGCCGGCCACGGGCCTGGCCAAGGGGCGCGCCTACGGGTTCGCGCTCGGCATCAGCAAGGGTCGCATCGTGGTCGGCGACTCCACGGCGCGCGCCGCCGACGAGACCGGCGAGTCGGTCACGGGCACCGTCTTCGTCTTCGAGGAGAAGGACGGGAAGTTCGTCAACACGCGTCGGCTGATGCCGAAGGCCCCGTGCGGACCGCGCAGCTTCGGCAACGACGTCAGCATCGACTGGCCGCTGGTGGCGGTGGGACGACCGAAGAACGAGCGCCTCGGCCTGGAGCCGGGCGGCGCGTACGTGTTCGACCTGTCGAAGTGATGCGGTGCGATGCCGCTCAGGCGGTCTCGCTGCGGCCCCAGTAGCGGACAACCCATGCGCCGGCGGTGGCGCCGCAGAGCAGGCTCATCGCGGTGGCCCACTTGTCCCACGGCAGGGGCTGGTGCCAGGCGTTGAGCTTGACCCACGGGTTCCAGCCGATGGCGAGCGCGGCGAAGATGGCCGCCCAGAGGGCGTTCTTGGCCTTGATGCTCACCAGCGATCCGATGACGAACACGCCGCAGAGGCCGGCCTGCGCCCAGACCACGAAGTTGGCGTCGTTGATGATCCCGGCCCCGCGGAGGAGCAGGTAGATGGCGGCAACCATGACGGCGAGGAGGGCACCCTTGGGCATGCTTGTTCTTTCGGCAGGGGAGGCGCGGGATCGCCAGACTTCGGGTCCGGGGCGTCCCGCGGACGGGCTTTCGTCCGAATAACGCGCCCCGTACACTGCGGCGCGCATGGACGCGGACCGAGCACGCATCGCCGAGCTTGCAGAATCCGCCCGTCGGCTTCCCGACGCGGAGCGTCGTGCGTTCCTCGATGGGTTCCGCCTCGACACTGCCACGCGGCGTGCGGTGGAGAACGCGCTCTCGGTCGATCCCACGCATGTCTGGAATCCGGGTGGCGACGAGGTGCGCCTCGACACCGCGCCGAAGGGCCCGCGGCCCGACGTCTCGCTGCCTGCGGCAGAGGGAGCCGTGCCCGTGCGCCCGGCCGATGCGGCGCGCGCGATGGACCCGATGCTCGGCAAGACCTTCGGTGGCGTCGAGATCCAGCGCATCGTCGGTTCCGGCGGCATGGGCCGCGTGTACGTGGGCACCGACGTCGCCAGCGGCAACCGCGTGGCGCTCAAGGTGCTGCTGCGCACGCAGCACGACGAGGCGGTGCGCAAGCGCTTCGACCGCGAGGGGCGCCTGCTCGAGAAGCTGCGCCACCCGGGCATTGCGTCGGTGCTCCGCACGGGCATCGAGGCGGATGCCGACGTGGACGTGCCGTACATCGTGATGGAGTACGTGGACGGTGTGCAGAACATCTCCGACCACGTCTTCCGCGAGCGGCTCGGCACGCGCGAGACGGTGCAGGCCTTCCTGCAGGCGTGCGACGCCGTGGGCTTCGCGCACCGCGAGGGCTACGTGCACCGCGACATCAAGCCGCCGAACGTCCTGGTGGACCGGCACGGCCGCGTGAAGGTGATCGATTTCGGCGTGGCACGCGCCATCACTGTGGACCCGGCGGCGGCCACGGTGCGCACGGAAACCGGGCAGATCGTGGGCACCATGCAGTACATGAGCCCCGAGCAGTTCCTGGCCGATCCGCGCGGGATCGACGCGCGCACCGACGTGTACGCGCTCTGCGCGGTGCTCTACGAGCTCCTCTCCGGCGTGCAGCCGCACGACCTGCGCGGCATGCCGGTGCACGAGGCTGCGCGCACGGTGTGCGAGACCGACGCGGCCGACGTGCGCCAGTGCAATCCGCGCATCGACGAGCGACTCGCGAACATCGTGGCCGACGGCCTGAGCCGCGAGAAGTCCCATCGCCCCGACGATGCCGGCGCGCTCGCGATGCGACTGCGCGGCTGGCTCTCGAGCAGCGCGCAGGTGCCCGTGGGCACCATCCACCCGGATCACCCGGATCGCGAGTTCGAGCGCATGCAGGGCGTGGAGACCGGGCACACGCGGATCATGGCGGGCGGTGGCGGCGTGGTGCGCGTCGACGACCCGGCCCGGCTCAAGCCGAAGGCGAAGCCTGCGCCGTCGCGCTTCGGCGGGTTCATCGTTGCGCTGCTTGTCCTCGTCTCCGCGGCGGCGATCGCCGTGGCGTTCGACCTGGTGGACGTGCGTGCGCTCATCGCGCGTGCACGCGGATTGGC
>CAMBSR010000182.1 GCA_945870475.1 Phycisphaera mikurensis NBRC 102666 | reverse complement strand
ATGTCCAAGACATTGGCGTCAACCGCCTCGGATGGCGCCGCGGTCCATGGCCCACCTGTGGCACGTCGTGGTTAAAGGACTGCCCCGGTGTGCGTCCCTAGACTGCCGCGCGTGGTCACCAACGTCTCCGCCTACCTGTTTGCGCCGCTTGCCGGCCTGCCGGCACTGCGCGAGCGGCTGCGTGCGGTGTGCCGCGCGGACGGACTGAAGGGGACGATCCTCCTGAGTACGGAAGGCGTCAACCTCTTCGTGGCGGGCACTGCGGCGGGCGTCGATGCCGTGCTTGCGGAACTGCGCGCGGTGCCGGGCCTCGAGGGCCTGGCACCCAAGCTGAGCGAGAGCCAGGAGCAGCCCTTCGGCCGCATGCTGGTGAAGATCAAGAAGGAGATCATTGCCTTCGGCGTGGAAGGGATCGACCCGGCGCGCGCCACCAGCCGCAAGGTGCCGCCGGCCATGCTCAAGGAATGGCTCGATGCGGGGCGGTCGCTCACGCTCCTTGACACGCGCAACGACTACGAGGTGAAGCTGGGCACGTTCCGCGGCGCGGTGCCGGCGGGGATCGGCCATTTCCGGCACTTCCCAGGCGCGGTGGCGAAGCTGCCGGAAGGCATGAAGGACGAGCTGGTGGTGATGTTCTGCACGGGCGGCATCCGCTGCGAGAAGGCAGGCCCGTACATGGAGCGCGCGGGGTTCCGCAACGTGGTGCAGCTCGACGGAGGCATCCTCAAGTACTTCGAGGAATGCGGCGGCGCGCACTATGACGGCGAGTGCTTCGTATTCGATCGGCGCGTGTGCGTGGACACGGAGCTGCGGGAGCGGAAGGTGGATGTGCCGCCGGTTGAGTGACGTGCGCCACGCTCACGGGATCGGGCCCCAGTGGGAGAGGAGGAGGCCCAGGTCGGCGCCGTTGATGCGGTGGTTGCCATCCAGGTCGCCGTAGGGCGGATTCTCGACGCCCCACAGGGAGAGCATCGCACCGATGTCGCCACCATCCACCCGACCGTCGATGTTCAGGTCGCCGTAGGCAAGCTCGCAGGCGTCGAGCTTGCCGTTTCGGTTGATGTCCTCTGCGCCGGAGGCGATTTCGCAGGTGTCGGGCCGTCCGTTTGCGTTGCAGTCGACGGCTTCTCCGGAGGCGATGTCGCAGGTGTCAAGGTTGCCGTTGTGGTTGCAATCGAGCGCCGGGTTCACGGTGATCTCGCAGTTGTCGGGACGGTTGTTGCCGTCGCAGTCGATCCCGTTGGTTCCGCCCTGGCAGGAATCGATCACGCCGTCGTGGTTGCAGTCGAGGGCGGGGTCGGTGCCGATGTCGCAGCCGTCGGGAACGGCGTTGTGGTTGCAGTCGGGCACCATGCCCTGCGCGATCTCCCATGCATCGGGCAGGTGGTTTCCGTTGCAGTCGGCCTTGCACTCGTCAGGGACGCCGTCGTGGTCCACGTCGTTGCTGGTGCCGGCGGCGATGTCGCAGCTGTCGGGTGTGCCGTTCGAATTGCAGTCGGGGACGAGGTTGGCCGCGATCTCGTAGGTGTCAGGCAGGCCGTTCCGGTTGCAATCCACCTCGCATGCGTCAAGGCGACCGTTCTGGTTGATGTCGGTGGCGCCGGCGGCCAGGTCGCAGGTGTCGAGGATTCCGTTGCGATCGCAGTCGCGGAACTCCGGCTGGATGGCGATGTCGCACTCGTCGTCGATGCCGTTCTGGTTGCAGTCGATGGTGTCGAGCTGGTAGCTGAGTTCCACGGTCAGCGTTGCGCCCGTGCATCCGGCGCTTGATGCGTTGATGGATGGCTCGACGCGGACCTCGAGCTCATGGTCGGCCGTGAGGCTGGCGAACTGCGCCGCCGGGATGGTGAAGGTGGCTGTGCTGCCGGAGGCGGCGCAGCTGGAAGCACCGGAACCGGCACCGAAGACGTTGGTTGCCAGGACGATGCCGTCGATCCTGACGGTGAGGAACTGCGTGGCGCTGCCCAGGCCGCCCTTCGCCGTGACCTTGAGCTTGGCACCGTTGGTGGTCGAATAGTCGATGCCGGTTGCAGTCCAGGTACCTGGTTCCGCGAACGAGTAGGGGGCGAGTTCGGGGCTGGCCATCCCCTTGGTGCGGGCAGTGCACTCGATGGCGACCGAGTGGCCGTAGCCCGCCGACACGGCCGTGCACAGGCCGAGGCCTTGCGGGGGATCGAGTTGTGCGGTGTTGTTGCGCCCCCACGTCACGAGACTCCCGTCAGCCCGGAGCGCAAGATTGTGATAGTCGCCGGCCGCAATGGCGACGCAGCCCCAGTTGTCGAGGTCTTGGTTGTAGTTGAAATCGCCCCATCCCTCGACGTAGCCGTCGTCCAGGAGTGCAAGTGCATGCCCATTGCCGGCGGCGATTGCGATGGCCGGCGCCTTCAATGGCGGGACTTCGGCGAGCGCGCCCCAGGACTCGACGCTGCCGT
The DNA here is from genome assembly GCA_945870475.1 of Phycisphaera mikurensis NBRC 102666. Lineage (GTDB taxonomy): Bacteria > Planctomycetota > Phycisphaerae > Phycisphaerales > SM1A02 > UBA966. The sequence goes on along the minus strand of CAMBSR010000182.1, from coordinate 2,395 downwards.
CCGCAAGTACCACGACCGTGGCGAAGGCACCCGCCTCGATGGCCTTGCACTTGCCGATCCCCGGCGGAACGACGCTCTGTCCGTATTGGGGGCTGTTGGGGGTGGCGGTGGTGCCTGCGCCCCAGCATCGGACGGTCCCATCGTTTCGAAGGGCGACCGTGTGGTGGTAGCCGGCGGCGATGGCACTGCAGGCGCCAAGGCCAGCAGGTGCGTTGAGCTGGCCGTAGTTGTTCCTGCCCCACACGCGCACGGCCCCGTCCGGCCGCAGCGCAACCGTGTGGTGGTAGCCGGCCGCGATGGCGGTGCATGTACCGAGGTCAGGAGGGATGTTGCTCTGGCCGTAATTGTTGTATCCCCACGCGCGCACCACGCCATCCTTCCGGATCGCCACCGTGTGCTTGTAGCCGGCCGCAATGGCAATACATGGGCCGAGGTCTGTGGGCACGCTGGTCTGCCCGTACTGGTTCGATCCCCATGCGCGGACGATGCCTTCTGCGTCGGCGGCATTCACCACACCAAACGCTCCCGTCACCGCGAGGAGCGCTCCAACGGCGCACACCCGTCCCCGATAAGCGCCGAGGGGGTTTCCGGGGGTAGTGCTCCCCTTCGCCGCGCGCAACGCGCCGGTCGCTTGGTGTGCGTGTGCAAAACTCCCTGGAGTGCGCTGGTTGGCCATGGCTCGCGCAATGTAACCGCGTCCTGCCTGCGCTCCAACCGCTTGTTTCCAGATTCACCCCTTGGGGCGGATCTTCACACGCCCGCCCGCGCTGCCAATAAACCTCACGCCTCCACCCGCGGGAACAGCGCACACTTCTCGAGCGCCGTGCCGGGCGCGATGCCGCCCCACGCCATGCGCGCGGCCATGGTCGCGCCGGCCTCCTGCTTGAGCGCGGCGCGCAGCTGCGCCATCTTCTCGGGGAGGAACGGTTCGAGCATCACGCCGGCGATGCGCACGGTCTCGGCGCACTGCGCGAGGATGCTGGAAAGCTCCGCGGTGCGCGACGGGTCCTTGGCGATCTTGAACGGCTCGGTGCGGTTGATGAAGGCGTCCACCTCGCGCAGGAGCGCCATGGGCACCTGCGCGGCGGCCACCAGGTCGAGCTCGTCGATCGCCGCGTTCCACTGCGCGGCGGCGACGGCGCACTTGGCCGGCCATTCGCCGCCCTGCTGAACGTCGGCGGGCATCTTGCCCTCGAAGTACTTGCCGATCATGGCGGTGACGCGGCTCGGGCAGTTGCCCACCACGTTCACCAGCTCGCTGGTGTAGGTGTCGTGGAAGTGCTGCGCGCGGAAGTCGGAGTCGCTTGCCTGCAGCGGGCCCTGCGTGGCCATGTACCAGCGCCACGCGTCGAGGCCGTACTTGGCGAAGTAGCCCTCGATGGTGGGAAGGTCCACGAAGTTGCCCATGGACTTCGACATCTTCTGGCCGTCGGCGATCCAGAAGCTGTGCGCGTGGATGCGCCGCGGCATGGGGAGTTCGAGCGCCATCAGGAGCGCGGGCCAGATGACCGCGTGGAACCAGAGGATCTCCTTGCCGATCACGTGGTACTGCGCGGGCCAGTACTTGGCGCGCTCCTTCGCAAGCTCGCTGCCGGGTTCGCCCAGGCCGAGCGCGGTGACGTAGTTGAAGAGCGCGTCGATCCACACGTAGATGACGTGCTTCTCGTCGCCGGGGAAGGGGATGCCCCAGGTGAAGTTGGTGCGCGTGACGGGCACGTCCTGCAGGCCGGCGCGCAGGCGGCCGAGCACCTCGTTCTGGCGCGCGGCGGGCTGGACGAACGTGGGGTTCGCGGCGAAGAACTGCTCGAGCCTCTCCTGGAACGCGCTGAGCTTGAAGTAGTAGTTCTGCTCCGTGGCGCGCGTCAGCGGGCGGCCGCTGATGGGGCTCTTGTATTCGAGCTCCTTGGCGCGGGTCTCGGTGTAGTACTCCTCCTGGCCCTCGTCGTACCAGCCCTCGAAGGTGCCCAGGTAGACGCTGCCGGAATCGAGGAGCCGCTTCACGAACGCCTGCACCTGCCGCTCATGGCGCGGCTCGGTGGTGCGGATGAAGTCGTCGTTGGTGAGGCCGAAGACCTTGAGGACGCGCTGGAACTCGGCGGCGTTCTCGTCGGCGAGCGCCTGCGGGCTGATGCCGCGCGCGGCCGCGCTCTTCTCCACCTTCACGCCGTGCTCGTCGGTGCCGGTGAGGAAGAAGACGTCCTCGCCGCGCAGCCGCATGGCGCGCGCCCACACGTCGCAGACCGTGGTGGTGTAGGCGTGGCCGATGTGCGGCCGGTCGTTGACGTAGTAGATGGGCGTGGTGATGGAGGCGGGCATGCGAGGGACGGATGGTAGTCCGCGGCGTGGCGTCGGCCGTCACCGGGCGCGGCACCGGCGGGGCAGCGATGCGTGGACC
>CAMBSR010000181.1 GCA_945870475.1 Phycisphaera mikurensis NBRC 102666 | reverse complement strand
AGGGTCCCTTCCGCGGGTTCCGCCATGGTGGCAGGGTACTGCCCGGCGTGCGCAAAAACACGCAGGGCCCGCCATTCGACGGGCCCTGCGGAAATCTCACGTGCGGTTCGCGATCACTGCTTCGCGAGCACTTCCTGCTTGAGGCGCTCCGGCATCTGCCGGTAGGTCAGCGGCTCCATGCTGGCGGCCGCGCGGCCCTGCGTCATCGAGCGCAGCGCGGTGGTGTAGCCGAACAGCTCGCTCAGGGGCATTTCGGCAGTGATCTGGCGCGTGTTGCCGCGCATCTCGCTGTCGATGATCTGCCCGCGGCGGCTGGCCACGTCGCCCGAGACGTTTCCGAAGAACTCGTCGGGGGTGGTGATGACCACCTTCATGATGGGCTCCAGGAGCGCCGGGCCGGCCTTGGTGAACGCCTCGCGGAAGGCGAGGGCGCCGGCCTGCTCGAACGCGATCTGGTTCGAGTCGACGTCGTGGTACGAACCGAACACCAGCTGCACGCGGCAGTTGATGACCGGGAAGCCGCCGATGACGCCGCTCGCGGCCGCCTGGCGGATGCCGTACTCGACCGAGGGGATGAACTCGCGCGGGATGGCGCCGCCCTGGACCTTGTCCTCGAAGACGATGCCGTTCTCCATCTCGAGCTCTTCCGCCGCAGCTTCCTCCGGCGTGATCGGCATGATGGTGACGACCGCGTCGCCGTACTGGCCGCGTCCGCCGGACTGCTTCTTGAACAGGCCACGGACGTCCTTGGCGGTGCCGGTGATCGTCTCGCGGTAGCTGACGCGCGGCTTGCCGACGTTGACGCCGATCTTCATGTCGCGCACGAGCTTGTTCTTGATGATCTCCAGGTGGAGCTCGCCCATGCCGCTGATGATCGTCTCGCCGGTCTCGTCGTTGTAGTTCGAGCGGAAGGACGGGTCTTCGCGACGGATGGTGGTGAGCGCCTCGCCCAGCTTCTTCTTGTCGTCGGCCGTCTGCGGCTCGATCGACATGCTGATCACGGGCTCCGGGAACGTCATGCGCTCGAGGATGATCGGGTCATCCTGGTCGCACAGCGTGTCGCCGGTGAAGGAGTCCTTCAGGCCGACCACCGCCACGATCTGGCCGGGGCCGGTCGTGTCGAGGGCGGTGCGGTTCTGCGCGTGCATCTCGTAGAGGCGGGACACGTTCTCGCGCTTGCCGTTGCCGGGGTTGAGGACGCGCATGCCCTTCTCGAGCTTGCCCGAGTAGACGCGGATGTAGGTGAGCGTTCCGGCCACGTCGGCCACCACCTTGAACACCAGCGCGCTGAAGGGCGCGGTGTCGGTGTGGGGGCGGGTGAGCTTGACCGAGGTGTCCTTGGGGTCCACGCCTTCGACGTCCGGGCACTCCGTGGGGTTCGGGAGGTACTGGATGACGGAGTCGAGGATGCGCTGCACGCCCACGTACTTGAGCGCGGAGCCGCACAGCACCGGGAACACCTTGAGCGCGCAGACGCTCTTGCGGAGCGAGGCCTTGAGCTCGGGCACGGTGATGGTGCTCGGGTCGGTGAGGAACTTCTCGGCGAGATCGTCGTCGAGCTCGCAGATCTTCTCGACCATCTCCTGGCGCCAGATCTCGGCGGAGTCGCGGAGGTCGGCGGGGATCTCTTCCTCGCGGATGTTGGTGCCCTGGTCCTCGGCGGTCCAGTAGAGGGCCTTCATGTCCATCAGGTCGATGATGCCCTTGAAGTCGTTGCCGAAGCCGATCGGGATCTGGATGGCCACGGCGTTGGCGCCGAGGCGGGCGCGGATCGACTTGAAGCTGTAGTCGAAGTCGGCGCCGAGCTTGTCCATCTTGTTGATGAGGCACATGCGCGGAACGCCGTAGCGGTCGGCCTGGCGCCACACGGTCTCGGACTGCGCTTCCACGCCTTCCTTGCCGTCGAACACGGCGACCGCGCCGTCGAGGACGCGCAGCGAGCGCTCCACCTCGATGGTGAAGTCCACGTGGCCCGGGGTATCGATCAGGTTGATCTTGTAGTCAACGCCGTTGAACGTCCACGGGCAGGTGGTGGCGGCGCTCTGGATGGTGATGCCGCGCTCCTGCTCTTCCTGCAGGCTGTCCATGGTGGCGGTGCCTTCGTGCACTTCGCCGACCTTGTGGATCTTGCCCGTGTAGAAGAGGATGCGCTCGGTGACGGTGGTCTTGCCGGCGTCGATGTGGGCGCAGATGCCGATGTTGCGAACCTTGCTGAGGTCGATTGCCATGGTGCTTTGTTCCGTGGAAGTGGGCGAAAAACGTTAGATCGGGGAGGATATCGAACCCCGGCGTATGCCACAAGCGCAAAGTCAGGATTGCGTTATCGGCGGCAAGTGGTGTGGGGCGGGGCGGTTGCGCGCGCAGGGCGGTGCGCCACCGCGGATGGCCCGTCAGCGCGTGCGAACCAGCGTTTCCTGCGCAATCCCGAGCGCCTGCGCGGCCGGGGCCACCTGTTCCATCCATCGCCTGCCGTCCTGGACGTATCCGGCGGTGGGCTTGAGTTCCGGCACGTGGCGTGCAAAGAACGCGTTCATCCGTCGCATGTGGAGTTCGCGGGTGAGCTTCGCCGCCATCGAGGCGAGGGCGATGGGGAGGTGTCGTTCCTCGCCGCCCATCTCGAAGCTGAGGGTGATGGCGTGGGGGGCGCGGGTGGCGCCGGGGGCGGCGGCGGGCGCGGCGGCGAACTCCAGACGGTAGCGCGAGCACGCGTCGGATTCGTCCAGCACGCGGATGCGCGCGTCGGGGAAGCTCGATTGCAGCGGCTCGCGATACGCGGTGCGGCAGCCCTGGCGGTCGAGCGCGATCCACGCGTCCATGCCGCGGGCGAGCGCGGCGCGGCGCACCGCTTCGGCGTGCACCATGGCGGCCATGAAGTTGATGGTGGCCTTGTTGGCCACGCGGTCGGCCTGCGCGTTGAACTCGCGCGCGTCGATCGCGCGTACGCGGAGCGCGGCGAATTCGGCGCCGGACTTCGTGAGCGTGGCGCGCAGCATGGCACCCGCGATGCGGAGCGAGGCGGCGTCGTTTCCAAGGGGAAGCGGCAGGGCGTCCGCGTTCCACGGGTCACCCGCGGGCGGCGCGGCGGGTGCGGCGCCGAGTGCGGCGAGGAGCGTGGCATCCGCGTCCCACTCCGCGGGCGCGCCGGGCATGGCCGAGGCGAACGCGTGCACGCCGCGCTCGAGGTGCCGCAGCGGATGGCCGGCGGATTCCTTCGAGCCCTTCAGCTTCTTGCTGTCCTCGATGGCGATGCGCCGGCGCTTGTCGTTGGTGGCGCGGCAGACCGCGCCCGAGAGCAGCTTCCAGAGGCACGGCGGCGTGGCGTCCGCCGCGGCATCGGCGCCAGGCAGCACGAACGCCGCGCAGCCCACGCAGAGTGGGCCAAGCAGCGGGCCGTATCCGGCTTCGTCGATGCCTGCGTAGAGGAGCGGCATGGGGGGAGGGTACGGGGTGGTGCGGGGGTGGCATCAGGCGGCGTCGGCACGTGATCCACGGGTGAGGCAGGGGCTTTGGAGCCAACCCGTCGTCGAGATTTTCAGATTTTCCCGATTCCGTGATGGTTGGAGCGAGGCGAATTCGTTCTTGGATATGCGGCGGTGCCCCGAACGAGTCGTTCGTGTCGGGGGTGCATGGCCGCCGGGCAGTTCCATCGCCTTGGCCCCTCAACGCTTCCCTCCGGAGAATCATCGACATGAAGCTCTCTTCCGTTTCACGGTCCTTTGCCGTCACGTCCGCCCTCGCATTCGGCCCGGTTGCCCTCGCCGGGTACTACGCGGACATCACCGGTCTTGGTGGGTCGCAGTCGTATGCGTTCATTGGTCTTCACGGTTCGACCAACGAGGACGACTTGTTCGTCTGGGATTCCTCCCAGGCGGGCTCTCCTGTCTCGGGGGACATGGGCCTGTTCAGCGCCTACGGCGGAGCCGTCATGAGTGGGTTCAACGCACAGGGAATCGGCCTCTACGTCACGGAACTGAGCGGCAACTCGACGCCGGAGTTCTCGATGCAGCAGGGCTTCCAGTCATCCGAGGAATTCGTGATGACGTGGAACAGCACCTATCTTCCGAACGGCGGCGGCTTCCTCCGCCTGGCGAAGTTCGACGATTACACGGCGGCGAATGGTGGAAACCAGATCGGCGCGATGTACGACTTTGCGTCGACCCCGGGGCCGATCACGCTGGGTGCCACTTCTGGCCTCGAGTACTACAAGCTCTTCTACGCCAGCTATGGCTCCGGTCCGCTGCAGCAGCCCGGGCTCTGGATGATGAACGTGTCGTTCGTGGCTGTTCCGGGGCCGGGCGCCTTGGCGCTCCTCGGTGTTGCCGGCATCGCGGGCAGTCGTCGCCGCCGCTGAAGCGTGCGGCCGTGCCTCGTGCCAGCGGAGGGCAGCGCCAACCGGCGCTGCCCTCCGCTCTGTATCGTGGCGTCATCACGTTGGACATCGAGGCTGCAAGCGTGGTTGATCGTGGCCCCATCCGGGTCCCGGGCGGAAAGGGGCTCTGTACGCTTCAGACGGGCCTTACGGCGTTGCCGAGGGGAGCTTTTGAGAGTTGGTGATGGCCGCCGCCTCCCGATTTCGTTGTTGAAGTTGCTCTCAGGCTCGTTTTTGCGAGTCGTGGGCTTGCTCGGTACCTCGCCCATGCAGGGCGGGGAACGTTGTCAGCCGAAGGCTTATCCCATGCGCAGTTCCATGTTGGCCTCTCTGTCAGCCCTGTCCGCGATGTCTGCCTTCGCGTGGGCCCCAGTCGCGTACGCGGGCATCACTGCGCTCGCAAGCCAGTCGCGGTCATTGATCGCCATCGGTAGCGGATCCGCCGAAGGCATTCCCCAGACCGGCGACACCTACCTGTTCAACAGCCAAGGCGGAGCGACGTTCAGCGCATTCACCACGGGCGG
>CAMBSR010000180.1 GCA_945870475.1 Phycisphaera mikurensis NBRC 102666 | reverse complement strand
GGGCGGCATGGGGGGCGCCGTGTCGGCGGGCGGCGCGGCCGCGGTGGCCGCGGGCTTCGCCGGCGTGGGCGTGCCGGCGGGCGCCTGCCCAGCCGCGGGCGGCACGCAAAGGAGAAGGGCGCTCGCGAGGGCAGCGATCATCGGGTTCGAGCATATCCTCGCTGCATGCCCGGATACTGGCTCTGCAAGTCCGAACCCGACGTCTATTCGATCGACGACCTGCGCCGCGACAAGGTGACGGGCTGGGAGGGCGTGCGCAACTACCAGGCACGGAACTTCATGCGCGACGGCATGCAGCCCGGCGACCGCGTGCTGGTCTATCACTCGAACGCCGAACCCACCGGCGTGGCCGGCATCGCCGAGGTGGCGGGTGCCGCGAAGGCGGACCCGACGCAGTTCGACCCCAAGAGCGAGTACCACGACCCGAAGTCCACGCGCGAGGCGCCTCGATGGATGATGCGCGAGCTGCGGTTCGTGGAGCGGTTCGCCCGCGTGGTGACCCTGGAGGAGCTGAAGGCCTGCAAGGCCCTCGGTGCCATGGCGGCGCTCCAGAAGGGGAACCGGCTCAGCGTCACCCCCGTGACCAAGGCGGAGTTCGACGCGGTGGTGCGGATGGCGAAATAGGGACAGGCGTTCCCGGCAGCCCTTTGCGGTAGGATTTTGCAGTCGCGGGGAATCCCGCGCAAGGAGGAGCTTCGATGGCCGGACTCGGAATGATCGCGGTGGTGGTGATCGGTGGCATCGTGCTGCTTGCGGCAGTGCTGGTCCTTTGGGGCATCGGCGTCTACAACGCGCTGACCCGCGGCCGCATCGCGGCGCAGGGTGCGTTCAGCGGCATCGATGTCGAGCTCAAGCGGCGCCACGACCTGGTGCCGAACCTGGTGAACACCGTCAAGGGCTACGCCGCGCACGAGAAGCAGACGCTCGAGAACGTGATCAGCGCGCGCGCCGCCGCGGTGCGCCCGAACATGGGCATGGAGGAGCGCCTGCAGGCGGAGCAGGGCCTGAGCGGTGCGCTCGGCCGGCTGATGGCCGTGGCCGAGGCGTACCCCGACCTCAAGGCGAACCAGAACTTCCTGCAGCTGCAGGGCGAGCTCTCGCAGATCGAGAACCGCATCGCCGGTGCGCGCGGTGGCTACAACGACGCGGCGCAGGGCTTCAACGCCACCGCACGGCAGTTCCCCGCGGTGATCGTGGCGCGCATGTTCGCCTTCCAGGACATGCCCTTCTTCCAGGTGGACGACCCGGCGCAGCGGAACGCGCCGCAGGTCCAGTTCTGACCACGTGGCACGCGAGCGCATCGTCTCATCCACCGAACAGGCCGCCGACGCCGAGCAGGCGACGGGTGCCCTGCGCCCGGGGCGGATCGACGAATACGTCGGCCAGCGCGACCTGATCGAGCGCATCCGGATCGCCATCGAGGCGGCGAAGGGCCGCGGCGAGCCGATGGAGCACGTGCTGCTGCACGGCCCGCCGGGGCTGGGCAAGACCACGCTGGCGCACGTGATCGCCGCGGAGATGGGAACGCGCGCATACGTGACGAGCGGCCCCGCGCTCACGAAGGCCGCGGACCTGATCGGCACGCTCACCAAGATGGAGGCGCACGACGTCCTCTTCATCGACGAGATCCACCGGCTCCCCACCGCGGTGGAGGAGTACATCTATCCCGCCATGGAGGACTTCCGCATCGACTTCACGGTCGACAGCGGCATGCACTCCAAGGTGGTGACGATCGGCCTGCGCCCGTTCACGCTGATCGGCGCCACCACGCGCGCCGGGCTCCTCACGCAGGCGCTGCGCACGCGCTTCGGCATCGTGCACAACCTGGGCTTCTATCCGGTGGAGGACATCGTCCGCATCCTGGGCCGTGCCGCGGGGCTCCTGCGGATGGACGGCATTCCCGCCGCCACGCTCCAGGCGATCGCCGAGCGCAGCCGCGGCACGCCGCGCGTGGCGCTCCGGCTCCTGCGCCGCGTGCGCGACTTCGCGGCCGTGCGCGCGGGCGGCCGCCTCGACGGGCGCACCGTGGACGACGCGCTGGCGCTCGAGGGAATCGATGCGCTCGGCCTGGACGAGCTGGACCGGCGCTACCTGCGCACGCTTGCCACCACCTACGGCGGCGGCCCGGCGGGGCTCGAGGCCATCGCCGCGAGCATCGGCGAGGACGCGCTGACGCTCGAGGACGTGGTGGAGCCCTACCTCCTGCAGGTGGGATTCCTGGCCCGCACACGGCAGGGACGACGGCTCACCGTGCCCGCGTTCCGCCACCTGGGCATGGAACCGCCGGCGCGCGCCGAGGAACTGTTCGATTGAGCGCCCCGGTGGGGGCCGCGTTCAGCGGTTGATCGCCTGCGAGCTGAACGGCAGCGGCGATGCACCGACGCCGCCGATGCTGATGTTCAGGCCGCCGAAGTACTGGTCCTGGATGGCGTCGTAGCCGAAGGTCCCGAGCAGCGTGAAGTCAGGCATCTCGCGGTTGATGTTCAGGGTGAACAGGCGGAAGTCCTGTTCCTTGAGGTCGTACGTGGGTACGAACGACATGCTGTACGTCTTGCTGATCTGGTAGTTGACGCCGCCGGCGAGCAGCGAATCCGAGATGTACACGTCGTCCGGCGAGAAGTTGTTGATGCCGCGGTACTCGATGAACGTGGCCACGTCCGGCGAGTGCTGCATGCTGGCGCCGATCATGCCGCGCCCGGCGCTTGCGAGCCCGAAGGCGCCGTCGCCGTAGTCCGGGAGGTTCTCCTCCAGCAGGTAGGTCAGGCTGCCCATGAAGGTGAGCGAACTGCTGGCCGCCATCTGGAAGCTGGTGTAGGCGTTGCGGCCCCACTGGCTCAGTTCTGGCCGCCACGAGAAGTACTGCGGGAACGGGCTCTGCTTGTACTTGGCGCCGTCCGTGTAGTTGCGCGCCAGGTCGTCGCCGCTCTCGTTCCACATGATGCCGACGTCGAACACCAGCCAGTCCACGGACTGCCAGTTGCCGGCGCCGCCGCGCATGGTCTGGAACCGCTGCTTGACGCCGGCCTGAACGGCCGCGCCACCAGTGGCGCCCTCCATCTCCTGGTCGTAGATGGCGTAGGAAAGGTTCTCCGCGGTGTTCCATCCCGCCCACGTGTTGGCGTACGGGGTGACCACGTGCCGCATCCGGTGGAGGTCCAGGGTGGCCACCTCGAACTTGTCGTAGTTGGAGACGAACTCCGCGTTGGAGCGGAAGCCGGTGGCGACGATCGCGCGGAAGGCGTCGGCGTTCTGGCTGTACGACTCCTGGTCGCCGCCGATGTACCCATAGACGTTGGCCGAGGTGAACGGCGTGACCTTCCAGCCGCTCTCGCCAAAGGTGCTGGAGAGCTCCTGGCGGGTGAAGATGCGGCTGAGCGTGTCCTGGTTGTAGCCCTCGGAGCCGTAGAGGTCGGTGAGCGTGGTGGAGCTGTCGAAGGTCTTCCCGGGGGCGAACGCCTGCCCGTTCAGGTTGTACGTGTTGGCCTGGACGCCGGTGCTGCCGGTGGAGCCGCGGCCGAACTCGAGCGACATCAGGTTGGCGCTGTATTCCTGCTGCCAGGTGATGCTGTCGCCAAAGAGCCCGTCGCCCCAGCGCTTGTACGCCACTTCCGGGTACTTGCGCACCTGGTACGGGCGCGATGCCAGCTGCGAGCTGTTGGTGATGACGTCGTTGGTGGGAGCGGAGACAAGCATCGAGACCTCGGAGCGGTCCCCGCCGTCCACGAGGTACGCGCTGGTCTCGCGCTGCATCATGGTGGTGAACTGCTGCTGGCGGTAGACCTGCAGGAAGCTCTCGTCGGAGACGTACGACGTACGGATCTCGAGCTTGGCGGTGTCCGAGAGCGTGAAGTTGCGGTCGACGTCGACCACGCCGCGGAAGTCCTCCTTGGACTTCACGTCGCGGCCGGCGGAGGTCTGCTCCCTGTTGCCGAAGTCGTACATGCCGAGCATGTCGATCTTGGTCTGCCCGATGTTCCCCTTCAGGCCGCCGCCCGTGCCGTAGTTGCTGAGCGCCTGCTGCACCAGGTTGATGTCGGTGTCCTTGGGCTTTGCCAGCCCCATCAGCCCGAAGAGGTCCCACTCGCTGTTGATCTGCGCGCCGGTGCGCTCGCTGTAGTTGAGGCCGATGCGCCGGATCGGCGGCATCAACTCGCCGCTGCCCTCGAACTCGGGCAGCCAGAAGAACGGCACGGCGCCGGAGCGGAACGTGACGTCGTGGGCGTTGATCTGGTTGATCGTGCCGCCGCCCTCGGTGTCCACCTCGGTGATGGTGGCGCGGTCGGCGCCGATCGAGAGGTGCGGCTCGAAGAACTCGCTCATCGAGATGCGCACTTCCTCGCCCTCGAACTGCCGCTGCGAGTACTGGCGCAGCTCCTTGGCGCGGGCGCTGAGCGGCACGCCGCGGCGGTCCTTGGTGCGCAGCACGCCGTCCACCATGCTGGCGCGGTTGGTGGCGAAGTCGTAGTAGGCGCGCCGGGCGCGGATGGTGTAGGTGAAGTCCGTGGCGAAGACGTCGCCCTCGAGGTAGACGCCCATGATGGCGTCGGCCTGCGACTCGGTGCCGCCAGACTTCAGGTTGGCGAGCGTGCCCTTCTTGAGGAACACGACGCCGCGGTCGGCGCGCAGCTGGAGCGCGCGCGTGGCGCCGCCCGCGAAGCGGGGCAGCACGTCCACGGTGGCGCCCTTGGTCAGCGTGATCTCGTCGGTGGCGGCATCGGCATCGAGTTGCTCGGCGGACCACGAGACCATGCTGTCGGGGGCCACGATCGGCCGGGGGGCGTTGGGATCGGACTCCTCGCCGGCCACCGTGGCGCGCACCGGGGCGGGCGGCAGTTCCGCGGCGATTCGCACCGCGGAAGGCTGTGAAGCGGCCTCGATCTTGGCGGCGACGCTCGGGTCG
>CAMBSR010000179.1 GCA_945870475.1 Phycisphaera mikurensis NBRC 102666 | reverse complement strand
CGCAGCGCAAGCAAGCCGTTGTCGAGCGCTGCAACGCCCAGCAATTCCCCATCGCCCGGAAGGCTCGGATGGATCAGCACGGCCCCCGAGTAGAAGGCGCCGGTGGCAGGATTCCGCTCCATGCCAAGCGAGTAGACGTCGCGCCGCCCGCCTGCCTGCGCCGGCGCGAGCACCATCCACAGTCGCGGGCCAGCAGCTGCCAAGGCTTCCACCGCACGCGGCAGGGACATCGCCTCGCGCACGCAGTCGCAGCCCATGTCGATCGCGTGATGCAGGAGCACACGCTCCGTGCCCGTCGCGCGCGTGCGATCCACCACGATCCATGCATTGCGCCCATCGGACGCGGCCGGCATGGCACGATCGCCGGCGTGCGCCGCGGGCGCCAGGAGCAGCGCAAGCACCGGCAGCAGCCATCGACCGCTCACTTTGATTCCTCGACCTGCTCGGGCGCAAAGCGTGCGCGCAGCGCATCCATGTCGTACAGCCCAGGACGATCCACCGCGTCGGCATCCGCACGCGCACTGTCGAGCGCGATCGAGAGCGTCACGCCGCGACCCGCGTGGGAACCGGCGATCCGACGCGGAATGCGCGGCCACGCGCCCTGCGCCACACCGACCGTCTCCACCGGCATCATCTCGCCGAACTCCACGCGCGCCGCGGAACCGTCCGGCCAACGCAGGCGCACCGCACGCGGGGTCAACGTGGCGGGGTCGAACCCTGCGCGCGCCACGATGCCAACGGAGTTGGCGGCATCGTCGGCCAGGTTGAACCACGCCAGCCCATCCTCCATCTCCGCCATTGAACCCGCGGCCGGCAGGAGCGGCAGCAGTCCCATGTAGCGGGGATTCGCCGCGAGCGCATCGTTCGCGCCCTGCGACTGCGCGCCCGTGCCGATGGCGCCCCACTCCATGCGGGATGGCTTGGCCTTCGGGAAGATCGACCACCAGCGCCTGCCGTCGGTCCCGAGCAACGCGTAGCGATCCCCGAACTTGGAAATGCTCGCTGCGCAACCGCGGGCAGCGGACCAGCGCACGTCGGCATCGCCCTGCTCGAAGTGGTTTCCGTCGTCGTCCTTCCAGCGGATCTCCGCAACGCCCTTGGCGTGGAGGAACTGCAGGCCGCCCACGCGCGCGCGCTCGCTGGCGGCCACGGCGTCGGCTGCGGGCCCGGCGATCGGCACCGATGCGGGCGGAATCGAAGTGGTCGGCGAATCAACCGCGCGCGGTGCGCATGCAGCGAGCAACGCAACGGCGATCAACGCCGCTGACTTCATCGACGCACTCACGCATCGCTCCCGGCGCCTCGCGCTCACAGCTCGCTCTGCATCACCTCGCCGAGGTGCTCGGAGAGTTCCTGCAGGTCCTCGTCGCGGATCCGGGGGTTGAGGACGCGGATCGGCGGAATCGTCTCGTCCATGCCGCGCTTCTGCACCAGCCAGTGCTCGGTCTCGCCCTCGCGGTCGACGCGCACGTGACGGAGGAGCTTCTTGCGGAGGAGGATCAGGCACATCAGCCAGCGGTACGCCACGCGCTGGGCGCGGTCGTCGCCCTCGAGGCGGTCGAAGAGCTCCATGAGCGTGTCGTCGTCCACGAGCAGTCGCTTCTTGGCGTCGGGCTCGGGTGCGGTGGTGCGCCAGAAGCACACCAGGCCCTGCGGTCGCGCACCGGCCTTCCAGGCCTCGACCGCGAAGTCGCGGCGCACGAACTCGTGCCCGCTCTCATCACCCGCGGGCGCGTCGCACAGGGTGGCGACGATCGGCTCCCCGGGGACAAGTGCTCGCCCATCGGAGGCGCAGGCGGCGGTGAAACGACCAAGCTGGAACGAACCGGGGACGCGTGACATCGGAGGCATCGTAGTGCGGAGCGGCGCCCCCGGCCCGCACCTATACTCGCGCCACGATGCTTGAACGGCTGGGACAGGTCTTCCGCGGCAATGAGCCGGTCGCGATCGCGATCGAGCTGGCGGTGATCTGGGCTGCCGTGTTCCTGATGCTGCGCTTCCTGCGCGGCACCCGCGGTGCGGGCGTCCTGAAGGGCGTGATCGTCATCCTGGCCACCCTCATCCTGGGACTTCGCTTCGCGGAGACCGGGAGCGACACCTTCGCGCGCCTGCGATTCGTGGGCGAGGCGCTGGTGGGCACCCTGGCCCTGGCGCTGGTGGTGATCTTCCAGCCCGAGCTGCGGCAGGCGCTCATCCGCCTGGGCCAGACCGGCTGGTTCCGCGGCACCGACCCGCGCTTCGCGGAGATGGTGCCCGCAGTCGACGAGGCCGTCGAGTTCCTCAGCCGCAACCAGTTCGGGGCACTGATCGTCATCGAACGCGGCGTGCCGCTCTCCGACATGACGGCCACCGGCGTGGCGATCGACTCGGTGGTGTCGGCGCGGCTCCTCGAGTCCGTCTTCTGGCCCAACAGCCCGCTCCACGACCTGGCGGTGGTGATCAGCGGCAACCGCATCGTGGCCGCCAACGTGCAGCTCCCCATCGCCGATGCATCGAGCGTGCCGGCGCGCCTCGGCTCCCGCCACCAGGCGGCGGTCGGTGCCACCGTGGAGACCGATGCCGTGGTGGTGGTGGTCAGCGAGCAGACCGGCGCCATCCGCATCGCGCGCCATGGCGCCATCTCGGAACCGATCGCCTACGACGACTTCGCACTCGCGCTCCGCACCGCGCTGACCGCCGTGGAAGACGCCGAGCACGCCCCCAGCCGAACGGAGTCGGCATGAAGAAGCAGCCCGGCTGGCGTTCCGAAGCGCTGAACATGGTGGCCGCGAGCATCATCGCGCTCCTCGTGTGGGCGTATGCCAACGATCGCACGCGCGAGGCCGCCTCCGTCTCGGGAACGCTCCGGCTCTCACCGTCGGACCCGCGCGTCCAGTTCGTGGAGCCGGCCACCGCCGTGACGCTCGCCGTCGAGGTCCGAGGCTCGCGGCGCGCCATCGAGACGTTCGAGGACGCGGTGCGCACCGGGCTCTCGCTCTCGATCGGCACCGACGGGCTCTCGGCGGACAACGGTTCGCACGTCGTCAGCCTGAAGGACGTGCTCGCGTCCAATCCCACGGTCGCCGCCTCCGGCGCCGAGGTGGTGCGCGTGCGCCCCGAGACGCTCCGCTACGAAGCCGGCGCACTCGTCACCGAGCAGGTGCCCGTGGCCGCCGTGCTGCCGAACACCGCCGTCCGCGGCCAGATCTCCATCGACCCGCCCGTGGTCTCCGTCACCCTCCCCGAGGCTGCGCGCAAGGCCATCGGCGCGCTGACCGTGGACGCCGCGGTGGAGACCCGCAACCTGGAGCCCGGCAAGCCGCAGCAGGTGGACGTCGAACTGCGCCTGCCCGAGACGCTCTCGCGCTGGAAGGAACTCTGCCGCGTCGTGCCACCGCGCGCGCGCGTCTCGTTCGAGCTTCTCTCGGCAAGCAGCGACTACACCGCCGCACGCATCGGCGTGCGCATTGCCATGACGCCCGACGAGGCCAACCGCTGGGAAGTCACGCCGGAACCCGGCTCGGAGGCGATCTTCGATGTCTCCTTCTCGGGACCGCGCGCGGCCATCGATTCGCTCACGTCAGGCGCATTCACGCCGGCGGCAGTGATCGATCTCGGCGGCACCGCGCCGCGCATCGGCACCGGCTCCTATGCCGTGACGTTCTGGCACCTGCCCGAGGGCGTCACCGTCACGAAGGCGGGCACGGGCGGCACCAGCCCGGTGCTGCTCAACCTGCGCGTGATGCCGCGCGAGCAGGCGCCACGCCGCTGACGGCCCGGAATCAGCCCAGGTTCACCCCGTGCGCACCGCGTGCCAGTTCTTCTTCCCGCGCCGCAGCAGCGCCACCTGTCCATGGAGCAGGCTCGCCGGCGTCAGGCGCGCCTCCGCGGCCGCCTTCTCGCCGTTGACGAGCACGGCACCCGCCGCCAGGAAATCGCGCGCCTCGCGCTTGCTGACGGCAAGCGTGGTGCGCGGCAGGAGGTCGAGGAGCGCAACGCCTTCCCCGCCGAGTTCACCGGGCTCGAGCACGGTGCACGGCAGGTCCTCGGCGATCTCCGCGATGGTCCGCGCATCGAGCGACGCCACCTCGCCGGAGAAGAGCGCCTTGCCCGCGGCCTCCGCGTTGGCGCGCTCGGTGGCGCCGTGGAACAGCTCGGTCATCTCGTTCGCCAGGACTCGCTGGCCCTCGCGCTCCTGCGGGCGCTCCGCGGCGGAGCGCTCGAGCTCCGCCACGCGCTCCTGCGGAAGGAACGTGAACCACTTCAGGAACCGCACCACGTCGGCGTCGGCGGTGTTCAGCCAGTACTGGTGGAAGCGGAACGGGCTGGTGCGGTCGGCGGTGAGCCAGACCGCGCCCTTCTCGCTCTTGCCGAACTTGGTGCCGTCGGACTTCGTCACCAGCGGGTTGGTGATGCCGTACGCCTCGCCCTGCGCCATGCGCCGCACCAGGTCGATGCCGCTCACGATGTTGCCCCACTGGTCCGCGCCGCCGAGCTGCACGGTGCATCCCGCGGTCCGGAAGAGGTGCAGGAAGTCGTAGGCCTGCAGGATCATGTAGCTGAACTCGGTGTAGCTGATGCCCTGCTCGCGGCCTTCCAGGCGGCTCTTCACCGAGTCGCGCACGATCATCTGGTTCACGCTGAAGTGCTTGCCCACGTCGCGCAGCAGGTCGATGTAGCCCAGGTTGCGCAGCCAGTCGCCATTGTTCACCATCTTCGCCGCGCAGTCACCCGCCGCGGAGAAGTCGATCACGCGCGCGAAGATCTCCTTCTGGCGCGCGACATTGTGCTCCACCAGTTCCGGCGTCAGGAGCTGGCGCTCCGCGCTCTTGCCGCTCGGGTCACCGATCAGCCCGGTGCCGCCGCCCATGAGGACGATCGGCCGGTGCCCCGCTCGCTGCCAGTGCGCCAGGAGCTTCATCGCCACGTAGTTGCCCACCGTCAGGCTGTCGGC
>CAMBSR010000178.1 GCA_945870475.1 Phycisphaera mikurensis NBRC 102666 | reverse complement strand
GGGCACTGCACAGCTCGTGGGCGCTACCAAGCGCTCGACGGACTTCGTGGACATCGCGTTCCGCTTCACGCCTGCAGCGGGACGCACGGGCTCCATGTACGTGCCCGTCTCGATCGAGACGCCCACCGGGAAGGGCATCGTCTACGTGGCGGTGACGGTCGCCCCGTGACCTTCGACCCGCAGACAGTCTCCATGCAGGATGCTTCTGGCGTCGCGGCGCTCCTTGACGCAGCCGCGGAACGCATGCTCACCGAACCGCTTCGCCGCGGCTCGTCCGTCTTCCTTCCCGCGCGCGGCCGCATCCTGCTCACGGGCGACCTCCACGACAACCCCGTCCACTTCCGGCTGGTGCAGGAGCTGGCGCGCCTGGATCGCTCGCCGGACAACCACGTGGTGCTGCACGAACTCATCCATGGCGACCGCCTGGTGAACGGCGTGGACCTGAGCTACCGCATGCTCTGCCGCGTGGCGCAGCTCCTCCTGGCGAAGCCCGGGCAGGTGCACGTGGTGCTCGCCAACCACGAGCTTGCGCAGGTCTTCCGCCATCCCGTGTCCAAGGGCGCGGGCGACAACCTGGAGCTCTTCGATGCCGGCCTAGACTGGGCCTTCGGCGACGACGCCACGCTGGTGGAGGAGGCGCTCGGGCGCTTCGTCCGCGCCATGCCGCTTGCCATCCGCTGCGAGAACGGCCTGATGCTCAGCCACTCGCTGCCCGCTCCGTTCGAGCGCGCCGGGTTCGACCCCGGCATCCTGGATCGGCCGCTGGTGGACGCCGACTACGCGCTGCGCACCGGCGATGCATGGAAGATGGTCTGGGGCAGGGGATGGACCCAGGAACTCCTGGCCGACCTCGGTGCCACCTGGGGCGTGAAGCTCTTCGTCCTCGGCCACGCGCTCGTCGAGTATGGCGCCGACGCACCGTTCGACAACCTGCTCCTCCTCAACACCGACCACGAGCGCGCGCGCGTCGTTGCCGTGGATCTCACGGAGCCCGCACCCAACGCGCACGACCTGGTCTCGGCCTCGGTTCCCCTCTCGGCATACGGAACCGTCGATGCGTGAGTCGATCCTCGCCATCGAGCTCTCGCAGCGCGCCGGCAGCATTGCGCTGCGGCCGCGCGTGGATGCAGACCTGGTCGAGATGGCGGTGCCGCCCTCCGACGACGCCAACGACCACCTGATGGCGGCCATCGACGAACTCTGCCGCGCGCACCGCGTGAGGCCGCACGAGCTTGCCGGCATCGCCGTGAGCTGCGGCCCGGGAGGCTTCACCGGCCTCCGCGTGGCCTGCGCCACCGCCAAGGCCATCGCCGACGTGACCGGCTGTGCCGTCATTGCCGTGCCCAGCGCTCTGTCCGCGGCGCGCGCCGCATTCCGCGCGGGCGAGGTGCCCGACACCGGCTGCACGGTGGCGCTTGCCTGCAAGGAGCAGGATGCGTGGTGCACCGAGGTCGCCTTCGACGACGGCGCGCCCAGCATCGTCTCGGTGCGGCTCATGGGCGCTGGCGACGAAGCCGGCCTGCGATGGCCCGTGGTTGCCGACAAGCATTTGACGCCCGCACTCGCGCGGGCAGCAGCCGCGCATGGCGGTGCGATCGCGGCACGCTGGTCCGCGGCGGCATGCCTGGAGGCGGGTGAGTCCCTCCTGGCGCGCGGTGAGCGCACGGACCCGCTCGCGCTCGGGCCCATCTATCCGCGACCTGCCGAGGCCGTCACCCTCTGGGAAGCCCGCCATGGCGGGGATTCGCCGGCGGTCGGCGGGCGGTAACTGCCTGCACAGACTGTCTCGGTTCGGCGGCTGGGACACCTGTTCCGTCTGCGCCGGGTTCCCCGGCACGGGGTTGGCTCAATTGGCGGTGCAGCCATCAAGGTCGGCCTCCCACCCGCCGATGCCCCGGGTGCCATGTCAACCCGCCGCCCCCGATCGACTTCCACCCGCACCACCGCCGCCGACCTGCGCGAGCGCTGCGAGCGCCTCGAGTCGCTCCTGAAGCGGACCCTCGACAGCCGCGCCCGCGCGCGTGCCGAGCTCGACCACGCGCGCAGCCGCCTGCGTACCGCGGGCGACGATTTCGTGGTGGCGTTCGAAGCCATCGATGCGCGTAACGATGCCGCCGTCGCCGGCGCCGAGCTCCGCGGCCTCCTCGGCCACGACCTGGACGTGGACACCACGCTCACGGTTGCCACCGAACACCTGCTGGCCCGCTTCCGCCCCAGCAACGCCGCCATCTTCCTCTGCAACGGCCGGGGCGACCATGCGGTTGCCGCCTACGGAACCAACGACATCTCCCGCGTCCGCGCGGAGTCATCGCTCGGCATCATTGCGCGCGAGACGTGCCCGCTCCTGGGCACCGAGCCCGTGACGCACGTGTTCGAGAGCGGCCTGGAGATGGTCACCGTGCCGCCGCCGGGAGGCGGCGTTCTGGTCGGCCGTCGCGCCATCCTCTGCAACATGACCCATCGCGGCGAGCGCTTCGGCGCCATCCTCCTGCTGCAGGACGAGTCCGCGCCGTGGCAGCCGAATGCCGCCGAAGTGGCCTCTGCCATCGGCTCGGTGCTCGGCGAGCAGATCGACCGGATCACGCGCATCGTGGTGCAGCGCAGCTCGCAGTGGCCGGGCGGTACCTCCGACGCCGAGTGAGCGCGCGCAGCCACCGTCAGCCGCGGGGCTCCGTGTGCATGCCGCTTCGCAGCGAGGTTCACTTGGGCGAATTGAGCGTCGCCAGGATCGTCACCCCGCCGGTGACGCGCTGGCCCACGGAGACGTGCGCCTGGACATCCGAGGGGCGCGGCAGGATCAGCTCCGTGGTGGAGCCGAACTTGATCATCCCGTACCGATGACCGCGCCTGGCCTTCGCGCCGAAGCTCACCGGGCAGACGATGCGCCGGGCGATCGCACCGGAGATCTGGCGCACGCCGATGCCTTCGCCGCTCGCGGTCGTCAGGACCATCATCGTGTTCTCGTTCACCTTGGCGCTCTCGGCGGTGCGCGCATCCAGGTAGCGGCCGGGCGTGTTGACCACGCTCTGCACCACGCCGTCGCAGGGGAAGCGGTTGACGTGCACGTCGAGCACGCTCAGGAAGATGCGGATCACCTTTGCGGGTCCGCCGATCGCTTCATGGTGCTCCACGTCGAACACCGCGGAGATCTTCCCGTCCGCGGGGCTGACCATGTCGTTGGGGGCGCTCGTCGCGGGACGGCGTCCGAGCGGGTCGCGGAAGAAGGCGACGCCGGCAAGCCACAGGATGCCTGCAGCCGCCACGCCCCACCACCACTGCATCCACCAACAGCCGCCCGCAGCCGCAACGGCCACGACGGACATGATGAACCACTCCTTGAACCCATAGCGGGTGAGCATCATGCGCATTCCACTCCGAAATTCAGGTGCGCCCGGTTCAGGCGGTTGCCTTGCCGATGCCGAGGCCGATACCGCCGATCACGAGGACACCGGCGGCGAGGCCGCCGAGGACGTACATCCAGTTCTCGGCGACGAGCTTGGCCACATCGGTGTAGTTGCCGACCGCCATCTCGGCAACGGCCCAGGCCGCGGCCACCAGCGCAACCGCTGCCACGACCATCGCTCCGCCGGTGAATCCGGAGAACTTGGGGTCGTGGGCCTCGGCGAGGGTTGCGGTACCGAACGTCACGCCGGTCGTGCCGGCGGTCACGGGGGCGGCTTCCTCGGTCGCGGCTGCTTCGCCGCCGCCGAAGATGTCGCCGGCATTTTCCGGGATCGATGCGGCGTCGTCGCCGCCCATGCTTTCCTCGATCATCTGCGCGCCGAAGAAGCTCTCGTCGCTCGAGATGTCCAGGAGGCCGCTGCCGGAGCCGACGGCTTCCAGCTGCGTCTGGCCGGGGTTGAGCGCCATGGAGTCGTCCATGCCGCCGCCCTTGGCTGCCGAGGCCGGAGCATCCATCATCATGCTCTCGGCATTGCTGTCGGCGAGGCCGAGGCCGCCCATCGCGCTGCCGCCGCTGCTCGCGGCCGGGGAGCGGGTCGGCGCCGCGGCGCGTGCTGCCGGTGCCGGTGCGGGCGTCGGTGCCGGCGCATCGTCGTCGGCGAGCATCAGGTCGTCGAGGCCCATGGAGTCATCGGCGCCGCTCGCCGCGATCGGCGCGGGGCCGTCATCGAGGCGGAGTTCGTCTTCGAGGTTGAGGCCATCGCCCAGCCCATCGCCCAGCCCGCCGCCCAGCCCACCGCCCATCGCCGGTGCGGTGCCGGGGGTGCTGTCGTCGAGGCGGAGCTCGTCGAGCCCGCCACCCATTGCGGGGGCGGCACCGGGGGTGCTGTCGTCGAGGCGCAGTTCGTCCATGCCGCCGACCGAACTGCCGCCGAGCTGCAGGCTGCTGCCGCCGCCGCTCGAGAGGTCGAGGCCGTCGAGGTTGATGTCGCTGCCCATGTCCGCGTCACCTGCCAGCTGGTCGATGGCGGAACGGCGGAAGAGGACCTGGTCCTTGTCGCGGAGCTCGACGAGCTGTCCGGCGCGGGCCATGCCCATCACCTCGTCCATGGACTTGCGGAGCTTCTGGGCGGCTTCCTCGAGCGTGTAGAACAACTTGGCCATGGGGGGTCTTCCAAAGGTGTCTACCCGCCTCTCGGCGGGGGATGGCCGTCCGAGACGGCCAAGAGGGTCGTACGCTACATCCGGCCACGATCCGACTGCAAGCGAACCGACCGGCGCATGACCATCCGCAGGACCACAAATTCAGGTTCCATCAGGCTTGCCAAGGCGGCTTCCGGGCCGGATTTGGGTGATCCGAAGGCCATTTGCGGCCTGTTGGACGCATGGTTTCCCGGGGCCGCCCGCATCCTGCCTTGGCGGGAGCGACGGACCGGCTACGGGGCCCTGGTCAGCGAATTGATGCTCCAGCAGACCCAGGTTTCCCGGGTGGTGGACGCCTTTGCCCGGTTCATGGCCCGCTTCCCCTCGGTGGTCGCGCTGGCCGATGC
>CAMBSR010000177.1 GCA_945870475.1 Phycisphaera mikurensis NBRC 102666 | reverse complement strand
ATCAAGGACATCCAGCAGGGGCGCGTGGTGGCCGAGTGGGCCGGCTATCGCCCGTGCACTTCGGACGGCATGCCGGTGATCGGCGCGGTGCCCGGCACCCCCGGCCTCTTCATCGGCACGGGCCACGCGATGATGGGCATGACGCTCGGGCCGATCACCGCCAAGGTGCTCGCGGCGACGGTGATGGGCGAGGTGCCGCCGATGGCGCTGCCGATGGCGAACCCCGCGCGCTACGCCCGGGCGGGCACGGCTTCGCAGCCTGCACCGGCCGCCGCGCACGCGTGAGTGCCGGCGCGCTGCGCCATTACTTCGTCGCCGCGCCGCCCGCGGCCTTCGCCTCGATTGCCTTGAGTTCCTCGCCCATCGCCGCCACGTAGTCGGCGGCCTGCGGGCCCATGGCCTTCGCTGCGGAAATCGCCTGCTGCAGGCAGTCCTTGGCCTTGGCGTAGTCGCCCTTCATGGCCCAGGCGTTGCCGAGTTCCGAGAGCACCTGCGGCGACGCCTTCGCCCCGGCATCCGCCCTGGCTGCCTCGAGCCACGTGATGGCAACGTCCACGCGGCGGTCCGGAATCTCCGGCATGCGCAGCACGCTCATCGCAAGCCACGGGCGCGTGCTGGGGTCCTTCGCGGCGATCTCCTCGCACAGCGCGTAGCCCGCGTCGGATCGCCCGGCCATCAGGAGCACCTGTGCCTTCTGCACCTTCCAGGGCAGCGCCTCGGCCGCCGTGGCGGCGGCGATCTCGGCATCGAGCATGCCGAGCGCCTTGTCCCAGTCCTTCGACTCCATGGCCTTGGTCATGGCGTTCTGCTTGGCCATCACCTTCATCTGCTCGGCGGCCTCGTCCTCGAAGCCCTGCTTGGCGGCCTTCGGGTCCCAGGTGCCGGCCACGATCTTCGCAAGCGGCTCGTCCATTTCCATCGGGTGGCCGATCCACTGGACAACGCCTTCCTTCACGATGAACGCCGTGGGGATGCCGTTCTGCCCGGCCGCCTCCATGTAGTCGCGTTGCGTCGAGCGGTCGGGGTCCGTGGCCAGGATGTAGCGCGCCTTCTGCTTCCACTCGTCCTTCTCGAGGAAGCTGCGCACGGTGTCGGGCTTCTCGTCGCTGATGCCCACCACCACGACGCCCTTGGGCTTCATCTCCTCGGCCACCTTGGTGAGGTGCGGCATGCCCTGGCGGCACGGGCCGCACCAGGTTGCCCAGAACTCGAGCACGTACACCTTGCCCGGCTCGAAGAAGGTGGGCTTCTCGCCGCGGACGAAGTCGGAGATCTCCGGCAGCGGGGCCTTGGAGCCGATGGTCAGGGCAGGGGCGGCGGGCGCGGGCTGCGCCGTCGCACGCTGAGCCGGAGCGGCCACTTGCGCCTGCGAGAGGATCGCGGCGAGGAGGAGGGTCATCATGGGGTGTGCAGTCCTTTCAGGTTGACGAAGACGGCCGAATCACTTGCCGCTCGGCGCGCTGCCCGCCGGCGGAGCACCCGCGGGAGCGCCGCCCGGACCGGCAGGCATGCCGCCCGAAGCGCCGCCGCGCGGAGCGCGCGGTGCACCGGCGCCCGGACCTGCGCCCGGACCGCCCATGCCACCCATGCCGCCGCCCATCATCTTCATCATCTCGGCCTGCATCGTCTGGCTGAACGCCTGGTTCGCTTCCTCGGGCGACTTGAACTTGCCCTCGGTCACTTCCTTGGCGGTGCTCACGGCAGCGGTCTTGACGGCGGTGCGCATCGAATCGCCCATCATGTTCGCCATCATCGCCATCTGTGCGCCCTCGTCGGGGCCCATGCGACCGGCCTTGTCGAAGTCGAACCACCACTTGCCGTCGGCCTTGACGAGCGCGGTGGGCTGGCCCGCGGGCTTGCCTTCGGCGTCCATGGAGATCAGCGTGGCGGCGGATTCGCCGTCCATCTTTACTTCGAGCTTGGCGCCGGCGCCCGGGAGCGGGATCGGCGTCGAGCCGGCCTTGCCGAACGCGGCGAACGAGGCCGTCATCATCGGCTGCATGTCGGTCATCAGAGCGGTGGCGACGCGGAGCGCGATGTTGCCGCCGTCGGTCGTGCTGCGCATGGCGCGCACGAGGCGCTGGACGCCCTCGGCGCTCTTGCTCGCGTCGGGGAGGAACGCCACGATCGCCTCGGTGCTGTCGAAGCCCATCGGATCGACGGCAGGGAAGGTCTTCTCGGCGGCGGCGGTGAGCTTCGCGGCGGGGCGCGGAGCGCGCGGGGCAGCCGGTGCGACCGGTGCAACCGGAGCGACGGGCGCAGCCGGTGCGGCGTCCGCGGGCTTGGTGGCCGGTGCAGCCGGCGCGTCGGCCTGCTTCGTGGCCGGGGCGTCATCCATGAAGAACGAGGTCTTCTTGGTGGCGGTCGGCGCGTCGGAGCCTTCGTACTTCTTGAGGGTCTCCTTCAGGTCCTCGACCATGGGGGGCTTGGCCTTCTCGACGGCCTTCTTCTGCCACTCGATGGCCTTCGCCTTGTTGCCGGACTCCCAGTAGGCGCGGGCCAGGGTGTCGATCACCGAGCTGTCGCCCTTGTTGGCGTCGACGGCCTGCTGCGCGGTCTCCAGGGCGAACTGGAGGTCAGGATTCTTCACCTTGGGGTTGTCCAGCACGAACCACGCCATCTGATTGAGCACCATGGCGTCGTCCGTGTTGGCGGCGGCGATCTCGCGACCGAGCTTGTAGCCGTCCGCCGGCTTGTTGGCGTCGGTGAGGAGGAGCTGGAACTTGCTCACCAGCAGGCTGGCCTTCGAGCGCTCGGGGGCGGCGGCCACGTCCTCGTCGATCATCGTGAGGATGGCATCCCAGTCGCCGGCCTTGCGTGCCTTGGCGACGGCGCTGCGGCGCTCCATCTGCTTGCGCGCCATGGCGGTCTCGGCCTCGAACTCGATCTGGTACTTGCCGGGGTTCCAGGTGCCGTCGACGATCTGCTTCAGCGGCTCGTCCATTCCCATCGGGTGGCCGATCCACTGCACCTTGCCGTCCTTGACGACGAACGCGGTGGGGATGCCGCCCTGCGCGGCGGCTTCCATGTACTGCTTGTGGGTGGAGCGGTCGGGGTCGGTGGCCAGGGTGTAGCGGGCCTTCTGCTTCC
The DNA here is from genome assembly GCA_945870475.1 of Phycisphaera mikurensis NBRC 102666. Lineage (GTDB taxonomy): Bacteria > Planctomycetota > Phycisphaerae > Phycisphaerales > SM1A02 > UBA966. Next base: position 1,864 of record CAMBSR010000177.1, on the reverse strand, counting down.
ACTCGTCGGTGTCGAGGAACTTGGTGACGGTGTCCACCTTCTCGTCGCTGATGCCGACGACGATCACCTTGCCCTTGTACTTGTCGGCGAGGTCGCTGATGTGCGGCATGCTCTGCTTGCAGGGGCCGCACCAGGTGGCCCAGAACTCGATCACGTAGACCTTGCCGGACTCGAACCACTTGGGCTCGGTGCCGCGCACGAACTTCTCGATCTGCGGGACCGGGGCGTTGCTGCCGATGCTCATCGGCTCGATCTTGGCGTCTTCCTTCTTGGCGTCCTGCGCGAACGCGGCGGCCGAGCAGAGGAGGGCGATCGAGGCGGCCTGGGCGGCGCGGAGTGCGTGCATGCGAGCGGTGATCTTCATGGTGTGACCTGCGTTCGAGGCGATCATGCGCCGCATGGCGCAATCAGGTGGGGTGACGATACCACCGCACCACCGTCCGCCCCGTGATTGCCGCCGCCTGCGCACGGCTCCGCCCGTATCCTTCGCGGCGCCTCGGGAACGCCCGAGAATCGCGCCATTCACCGCTTGCCGCACGCCATGACCACCAACTCCCCCGCCAGCCACGCAGCACGGATCATCGACGGCAAGGCGCTGTCCGAATCGGTGCGCGGCAGCCTGCGCACGCGCATTGCCGCGGCCGGCCGCCGCGTGCGGCTCGACGCGCTCCTGGTGGGCGATGACCGCGCCGCGGGGATCTACGCCATGAACCAGGCGAAGACCTGCGAGGAGGTGGGTATCGAGTACGTGCTGCATCGCCTGCCGGCAGGCGCCTCGTACGACGACGTGGCCGGCCGCGTGCTCCTCCTCAATGCCGAGGACGACGTGCGCGCACTCATGGTGCACCTGCCGCTCCCCGCCGGCGTCGACACGGAGCGCGTGCAGTCGCTCATCTCTCCGGAGAAGGACGTCGAGGGCGTCAACCCCGCGAACATCGGCAACGTGGTCTACGGCCGCCGCAGCCTGGTGCCGTGCACGGCGCTTGCGTCGCTCGAGATGATCGAGTCCACGGGCATCGAGCTCCGCGGCAAGCGTTGCGTGGTGGTGGGCGCGAGCAACATCGTGGGCAAGCCGATCGCCGTCCTGTTGATGCGCGCCGATGCCACCGTGCACTCCACGAACAAGTTCACGCCGGATCTGCCGGCCCTCGCCCGCGAGTGCGACGTGCTGGTGGCTGCGTGCGGCGTTCCCCGCCTGGTGAAGGCCGACTGGATCAAGCCGGGGGCGGTGGTGATCGACGTCGGCATCAATCGCATCGACGGGCCCGAAGGCAAGAAGATCACCGTGGGCGACGTGGATTTCGATGCGGTGCGCGGCGTGGCCGGGTGGATCTCGCCGGTGCCGGGTGGCGTGGGGCCGATGACGGTGGCGATGCTGCTGCGCAACGTGGTGGATGCGGCGTTGCGTTGAGGCGGCGGTGATGTTGCGATTCGGTGCTCGGTGACTGTGCCTGCCCGTCTACTGGCCCCGTCGCCTTGCGGGGCGGGCGGGGAGGCGTTGGCGACGTTCCAATCACGCCCGCGTACTGGCCCCGTCGCCTTGCGGGGCGGGCGGGGAGGCGTTGGCGACGTTCCAGTCACGCCCGCGTACTGGCCCCGTCGCCTTGCGGGGCGGGCGGCATGGCGCCGCCCGTGCCCCTCCGGCGAGGGGGCCAGGCACTGTTTGCTCCAGTGGCGTCGGTTCGGCAATGGCCTCACCGCCGCGGGTGGGGGAAGCGGCATGAGGTGAATGTCACGCTTGCGAGCACCCGCAGCGAGCACGGGACCCCTGGCCCGCGGCGTCGCCAACCGCGAAGTCCGGCAGCTGCGGTATTGAATAGTCCCGGGTGCCGCCCGGACGAGCGGTTGTCGTCGAGGCCGAGCG
>CAMBSR010000176.1 GCA_945870475.1 Phycisphaera mikurensis NBRC 102666 | reverse complement strand
TTCAGCTACGGCGCCACCGACGAGCACGGCATCGAGGCCGTCGACGGCAAGATGGACATGCACGACTGGCACGCCACCCTGCTGCATCTCATGGGCATGGACCATGAACGCCTCACCTACCGCTGGGCCGGGCGCGACTTCCGGCTGACGGACGTGAAGGGAAACGTGCACGCAGGGATTGTTGCCTGAGCGGGTTCCGGCCGCGGCCCGTGGGCACGCCCGGGGTACACTCCGGCATGCAGATTTCCAGCGAAATCCCGGTCGCAACGGCCGCGGAACTCCAGCCCCTGCCGGGCGAGGATCAGCCGACCGCAGTGCTCCGCGTGGTGGGCGCGCTCGGCGGCATCGCACAGACGAAGCGACCGAACGGGCGCATGGGAAATGTGCTCGTCACGGACCCGGCGCTGGTTCGGCAGGTGCTCGTCCGCGGCTCGATGGACGATGACCTGGGACTCATCCGGAACTTCGCGCTGCGCACCGCTGCGCCGCATGGCCTGATCTCGCTGACCGGCGCCGAACACCGCAAGGTGCGCGTGTCGATGGCGCCCTGCTTCCGCGGCAACGGCCTTTCGCCGCTCGAGGAGGCGCTCGAGGCACAGCTGGAACGCGGCCTCGATTCGTGGCCGGTGGATCAGCCGGCCGTGGCATCGAAGCTGGTGCTCGACCTCCTCACCAAGGTGTTCATGGAATGGGTGCTCGGTCCGCAGGAACCGGAGCGCGAAGCCGCCCTCTGCAAGGCGGAGCAGGCGCTCCTGGAAGTGTTCCACCACGCCAACCCGGACATGAACCAGCTCTGGCCGTCCGCCGACGGCGAGGGCCCGATCTCCTTCGAGGAGATGGTGAACCGCTTCTTCAACCTGCGCACGCTCATCTCGGACACCGTGGAACGCGGCCCCAAGGGAATGATGGCGCAGCTTGACCAGATGCTCCCGCCCCAGGGCGACGGCCTGCCGCGCAGCGCGCAGCTCACCGACCACGCCATTCACCTGCTGCTGGCGGGGCTCGACACGGTCTCGCAGACCACGGGCCTCCTGCTCCACCACATCGGGCACAACGAGGCGTGGTCCGACGCCATCGCCGACGAAGCGGGCACCGCTGCCGAGCCGCCGTTCACCGAGGCGTGCATGAAGGAGATCCTGCGTCTCTACGCGGGCGTCCCCGTGGCCGTACGCGTCACCGGCGCGCCCGTCGAGGTGCGTGGCCACATCATCCCGGCGCACCGCCCGCTGATGGCGTTCCTGGTCTGCATGCAGCGCGACGAGCGCTACTTCGAGCGCCCGCTCGAGTTCGTGCCGGAGCGCTTCCTGGAAGGCAGCACCATGCGCATGGACCCGGCCGGCTACCTGCCCTTCGGCAGCGGCCCGCACATCTGCATCGGCGAGACGTCCGCCAAGCTCATCATGCGCCGGCTGGTGCCTGCCATCTGCTCGCGCTTTCGCATCCGCACCGAGACGCCGGGCCTGGTGCCGGTGCTCGTGCGCATCGTGGCGCTCCCCATGCGCGCGCCGCGCATCACGCTCACCCGCCGCACCCAATCCAAGGTGAAGTCCAAATGCCCGTTTGCCTGACCGCTGCCCTGTTCCTTGCCGTCGCCACCACCGACCCCACAATCCCGGTTGCCGGCCCATCGACGCCGATGGCTGCAGCTCCCGGCCAGTTCGACCACGTGATCCTCATCAGCGTGGATGGCCTGCGGCCCGACGCGATCGATGGCCCCGAGGACGGGGATTTGCCCGGTTTCCGGCGGCTTCTGCGGGGGCCGCACACGTTGCAGGCGCGCGCCGACGCCGACCTCACCGTCACGCTCCCGAACCATATGTCCATGATCACCAGTCGGCCGGTGGGCGGCTTGCAGGGACACGGCTGGACCGACAACGTCGATCCGCCGGCCTCGCAGCACGGCGGAACCCTCCACAAGCGCAAGGGTGCGTACGTGGCAAGCGTGTACGACGTGGCGCATGACCACGGCGTGGAGACGGCCATGGTCGCCAGCAAGACCAAGTTCTCGATCGCGGTGCAAACCTACGAGAACGACGAGGGCGCACCGGACCAGGTTGGCCAGGACGACGGCCGCAACAAGGTCGATGCTTACGCGGTGGTGCACACCATGCGCATGGTCCGGGAGATGTCGTGCGCCCTCCTGGCCGCGCACCCCAAGCGATCGTTCCAGGTGCTGCACTTCGGCGCACCCGATTTCGCCGGTCATGCCAAGGGATGGGACCTCGCTCAGGGATCGCACTACCGGGCGGCGGTGCGCGAGGTCGACGGAGAGATCGCCCTGCTGCTTTCGGCCATCGACAAGGACCCCGTGCTCAAGGGAAAGGTTGCCGTGATCCTCACGGCCGACCACGGCGGCGGCGTTCCGTTCATCTCGCATACGGAACGGATGGCGCCCGAGGACTTCCTGATTCCCTTCATCGTGTGGCTTGGAAGCGACGGCCCCGCAACGGAACTGTCGGCACTCAACGCCGATCGGCGCGCCATCGTGCCCGCCAGCCAGTACGTGGACAACTCCATGAGCCCCCAGCCCATCCGCAATGCGGAGGCCGGCAACCTTGCGCTGCAGCTCCTGGGCTTGCCGGCCATCCCGGGGTCCGTGGCGAACGCCAAGCAGGATCTCCGGTTGGTCGCCGCCCCCGCCACGGGGGCCGTCCGTTGACCGCCCCGGCACGGGCCATCGACGGCGGCACGTGCCATGTCTTCCATGCGTTCGAGGCGGCGTTCTCCATCGATCTCGATGCGGCCGCCCGTCGGATCGCCGGCGCCGGTCGCGCTGGCCTGACCGCGGGTGATCGCAACGTGTCCGGCGTGGACTTTGCACCCCGGCCGCTCCGTGCGGTCATGGACGTGCCCGCCGTCACGTGCGGCCGCTTCACCACCGCCACGCGCGCCCACGTCACGGTGTTCGATTTCGGCGCCGTCTCCGTGCGGCTTGATTTCCCGCTTGCCGGGCCGGCAGACGGCCTGGCGGAGCTGGCGCGCACGCTGGTGGGGAACGCTGCCCTCCGCGACGCAGCCCGCCGTGCTGCCGCTGACGTGCTGCAGGCCATCGGCGACGCCGCCGAGCGCCCCGTGCTCTCCGAGCGAGGCGAGGATTACGTGGTGTTCGCCCTCCCGGCGCTCGGGCGCGACCCGCGTACCGGCCTGGCAGACACGCTCCTGGCCCGGACCCTGCGCTCCGAGGAAGGCGCGCTCTCCGCGGAGGAGGTCCGCGATGCCGTCTCCTCCACCGTCAGCTACGGCGAGGACGACGTGGCGGTCATCGACTGGAACTGCGCCGTGGTGGTTGACCGCACGCCGGACGACGCGCTCGCGGTGCTTGAATTCGCCAACGTGGAGCTGATCGAGATGCGCTGGCTCGACGACCGGCTCGACGAGGCGCTCGACGAGGCGTTCCGGACCGCCGGCGGCTCGTTCCGCGGGGCCCGCATCCTCTCCGTCCAGACGGGGCGCCATGCGCGGCGCATCGCCGAGCTGCAGATCGACGCTGCGGCGCTCTTCGAGAGCGTGAACAACGCACTGAAGCTCTTCGGCGACCAGTGGCTCGCGCGCCTGCACCAGGCAGCCACCCACCGCATGCACATCGATGACTTCGAGCGTTCGGTGCTGCGCAAGGTGGAGGCGCTCGACTCGATCTACGGCAAGCTGCGCGACCGCCAGGTGCAGGTGCGGGCGGAGCTCCTCGAGTGGATCATCATCGGGCTGATCGCGGTCGAGATCGTGCTGTTCCTGCGCGACTGAGTGCCTGCCGGGGAAGCCTTGGCCGGCGACCCCGCCGTCAGCACTTTGCGTGCGTACGCACGGCTTCGTCGGCGGCCTCGCGCGCCACGCGTGCCTGCGCCTCTTCCATGCGGTGCCGCTGCGGGGCCGCGTCCCAGACACGCGCGGCCAGCCGCGAGAACGGCATCGTCTGCACCCAGATGCGCCCCGGCCCCTGGAGGGTGGCGAAGAATGCGCCGTGCCCACCGAAGAGCATGGTGGAGACGTTGCCGACGAGCTTCACGTCGAACTGCACCGACGGCTCGTACGCCACCACGCATCCGGCATCGATCCGCAGCAGCTCGCCGTCGGCCAGCGTCCGCTCGATGAGCGTCCCGCACGCGTGCGCAAGCACCGCCGCACCCTTCTCCTCGGAGGTGATCCGCTGCAGGATGAACCCGCCGCCACTGAACAGGCCCGCCAGGATGTTCGTCTGGAAGGCGAGCGAGATGCGGATGTCCTCCGAGCCGCAGAGGAACGCGTCCTTCTGGAGGACCACTCCCTCGGGCATCGAGTCGAGGTCCAGGTGCAGGATCGTCCCCGGGAACGGCGCGGCGAAGGCAACCTCGGCGGCCTTGCGCCCCGTGTTCCGGAAGTGCGTCACGAAGAAACTGTCGCCCGCCAGCTTCCGCTTGGCGGCTTCGAGTAGGCCCTCCATGATGGACGGGCTGTCGCTCCGCGTGGAGAGCCCGGTGTCCAGCTCGATGGATTCCTGGATGTAGAGCATGGCCCCCGCCTCGCCCACGACGCTCTGGCCGGGCTTCAGGGTGACGATGGCCGCCTGCATGATCTCTCCGGCCAGTTCCCATGCGTATCCGTGTGCCTTGCTCATGGCCCAACAGTACCGCTCCCGACCCCGCCCGGATACAGGGAGATCTACCATGGTGCCATGCGCCCCACCGCCCGCCTGGTCCTGGCACTCCCGCTCCTTGCCGCGCTGGCCACCGCCGGCGGATGCAACACGGTCAGCGGCACCAAGCGAAGCCAGCTCAACGTGCTCTCGGAATCCGATGAACGCGAGCTCGGCGACGAGGCCTACCAGGAGGCGCTCTCCGAAAAGGGCGTGAAGAAGGTGACGTCCGGGCCGGATTACGACCGCGTGCAGCGCGTGGCGGACCGTATCGAGGATGCCTCCGAGCGTCTCCATGCCAAGGCCGTCCGTGGCTTCGAGTGGCAGTGGACGGTGGTCAACGATGACAACATGGTGAACGC
>CAMBSR010000175.1 GCA_945870475.1 Phycisphaera mikurensis NBRC 102666 | reverse complement strand
GCGCAAGCGCCAGCTCGGCGGCAAACGAGGCGAGCAGGAGGCCCGAAACACAGGAGGCGATGCGCATGGGCAAGAGTCTAGGCGCGGCGATGATGATTCTTGCCTTTGCGGGGCCGATGGGAGTTGAATCGCAAGATTTCGGGCTTGTTACACTTCAGTCGTTACATTTATTCTCCCGGCGGCACATCTTTCCGCAGGGATGTTGTTGCCGGGGCTGCCGATCATCACAACAGGATCCGGAGATGAACACCAGAACTACCGTCGTCTCGCTGTCGCTCGTGCTCGCCGTAACGTCTCTGGCCGCTGGTTCACTGGCGCCTGAGTGCGGTCCGCCGCCAACTCCTCCGGTGGCGCTCGACCCCGCCACTGTTGCTGCGAAGCTCGAACTCGTGCGCTCGAATTTCGAGGAATTGAAGGCGACGCTGGCAGAGCTCCCGGCGACGCTGAATGCATGCTTCCAGGCGGACGTGCAGGAAGAGGAGCTGCAACGGCAGAAGGCGAAGGATCGCGGGGGCAACGACTGGCGCTGCGAGTCCGCCCTTCGTGCCGCAATCGATGCCGGGCAGGCGCACCGGAGCGAGGCCAGCAAGCTGGTGCAGCGGGCGGCGAACAAGTGGTCCGCGGCTAAGGGTGCGGCGCGTGGTTGCCCGACCGACCAGCTTCCTTGGGGACCCACGCCGGAGGATGCTGCGCTCGTCGCTCAGGCTGTCAGTCGCGCCAAGTCGCTGTATGCCGCGGTGAATTCCGCGCAGTCTTCCGCTGGGCCAAAGACCATGGCGAGCATCTGGAAGAGGGCACAGGAATATTCGGCGAAGCAGCCGAAGTGCCTTCCGGCAACGAAGGCTGAAGCTGTAATTCCTGCACGTGTTGTTGTGCCATGCATCGGAACCTCGGTGGCTGCACATTCGTGACCTTGGTGCGGTCGGCGCCGAGCAATTCACGTGGAAACGAGCACTGCGCGGAATCTGGCGGCATGCAATCCAACTTGCGTTCCCCGCCGCCATGTGATCGACTGCCATCATGGACACGCCCCAACCGACGACAGCACGTGGGGCAACCGGCCCTCGCCGCCACCCACGGCAGCCTGCGCCGCGGCCGGTGAACCGGCATCGCTGGTGGCTGCAGCCCACCACGCTGGGCGCCATTGCCGGCGGGGGTGCCATCCTCCTTTACGTGGCGTCGTGCGTCCTGGAGATCGGCTCGCCGGACGCGGATCCGTGGACCGAGATTCCGTATCGCCTTGGCCGCCTGATCTCGCTGAACGAGGACCTCTCGCAGCTCACCAGTTCGGTGCCGGCCGTGCAGACGCTGCGGATCATCGCGCAGTGGCTCGTCGTCGCGTCGTTCGGCCTCCTGGGCTTCCACGTGTTCCGCCTGGTCGGTGGACCCGCGTACGAATGGCTGCGCACGCAGTGGCGGCGGCTCCTCTTCTGGCGTCCCAAGGTGCTGGTGATCGGCGAGGGCCGCGCGGCCCAGTGGCTGGCGCAGGACATCATTGCGTGGCAGGCGTGGCAAGGCCGCCCGGTGATGCTCACGCACCTGCGCGTCGACCGCGTGGCCGACGCGCTCTCGCATCCGGTGGGCGCGCTCATGGTGATCCACTCGCGTGCCATCACGGTGCATTCACTGCGCCGCGCGGGAATCGGCCACGCGGAGCGCATCATCATTGCGGGCGATGGGCAGACGAAGAACCTGGAGACGCTCGCGCGTTGCGGCGAGGCGCTGCGTGGCGCGCATCTGCCCGGCGTGCGCATGCACGTGCGCGTCGATTCGCCGGAATGCGCCGAACAGCTGCGCCACGCGCTGAAACACGGCGACCTGGCGCCGACGGTGCCGGTGCGGATCTTCTCGCCGGACGGCCGCGCGGCGGACGGGGCCATCGACCGCTGGATGGATGCGTTCGGCGAAGCGGTGCCCGCCATCCGCGGCATCATGGCGGTTGGCCTCGGCGATTCCGGCGCGGCGTTCCTGGACGTGCTCGCATCGCGCGCACTCAATGCCGCGCGCCCGACGCCGGTGGTGGTGCTTGACGCCCGCCCAACACGGCAGTGGGCGCGCATGCAGTCGGCGTTCGGCACATCCTGCGCCGCGCTCACGCCCACGCTCGTGGAGGGCGGTTCCGAGAGCGGCCTGCTGGAGGAGCACCTGGCCACGATGCTGGGCGCGCCCGCGGGCGAAGTGGTGGTCTCCATCTCCGTCGGCGATGCGGAATCCAACCTCGCCATCGGCCTGCGCGTGGCGTCGTTCGTCCGCTCGCGCGGAACGGCGGGCTGTCGCGTCTCGGTCTTCGTGCGCCAGCCGCTGATGGTCGATTTCAGCGCGCTCCTCGCACGGCATGCGGACGCCTCCGGCGACCTGGCGCAGGTGGTGGTCTGGGGTGGCCTGGAAGAGAGCTTCGGCGCCGATTGGTGGTCTGCGTGAGCGCTGCGCGGCCGCCATCGCCTCGATTTTTGCGATAACTACGGACGGCGGGGCGCCGCACGCATTTCCTAGAATGGCGGGTCTATGTCCACCCACGACCCGTTCAACGCGCGCACCACGCTGAAGACCCCCGCCGGCGATCGCACCTACTACCGCCTCGACGCGCTCAAGGCGCTCGGCCCGATCGACCGCCTCCCGTACTCCATCCGCGTCCTCCTGGAGGCGTGCCTGCGCAACTGCGACGGCCGCATCGTCACCGAGGAGCACGTCAAGAAGATCTGCAACTACGACCCGGCCAAGGTTGGCGAGGACGAGATCCCGTTCATGCCCGGCCGCGTGGTGCTGCAGGACTTCACCGGCGTGCCGTGCGTGGTGGACCTCGCCGCCATGCGCGATGCCATGAAGCGCCTCGGCGGTGACCCGAAGAAGGTCAACCCGCTCGTCCCGTGCGACCTCGTCATCGACCACAGCGTGCAGGTGGACGCCTTCGCCAGCGGCATGGCGCTCACCATCAACGGCGAGCTCGAGTTCGAGCGCAACAAGGAGCGCTACGAGTTCCTCAAGTGGGGCCAGAAGGCGCTCTCGAACTTCCGCGTGGTGCCGCCCGCCACGGGCATCGTGCACCAGGTGAACCTGGAGTACCTGGCCAAGGTGGTCTGGGAAGAGGGCGGCGTGCTCTACCCCGACAGCCTGGTGGGCACCGACAGCCACACCACCATGATCAACGGCCTGGGCGTCGTCGGCTGGGGCGTGGGCGGCATCGAGGCCGAGGCCGTGATGCTCGGACAGCCCATTTACATGCTGATTCCCGAGGTTGTCGGCGTGCGCGTCACCGGCAAGCTGCCGGAAGGAACCACCGCCACCGACCTGGTGCTGACCATCACCCAGATCCTGCGCAAGTTCGGCGTGGTGAACAAGTTCGTCGAGTTCTTCGGCCCGGGCCTTGCGGAGATGACGCTCGCCAACCGCGCCACCATCGCCAACATGGCTCCCGAGTACGGCGCCACCATCGGCTTCTTCCCGGTCGACGAGCACACGCTCGACTACATGCGCCTCTCGGGCCGCAGCGAAGGCCTCATCAAGACGGTCGAGGACTACTGCAAGGCCAACATGCTGTGGCGCGACGACGCGGCCAAGATCACCTACACCGCGGTGGTGGACGTCGATCTCTCGACCATCGTCCCCAGCCTCGCCGGCCCCGCGCGTCCGCAGGACCGCGTGCAGCTCAACGAGATGAAGGCCGCGTGGCACCGCGAGCTTCCCAAGTTCCTCGAGAAGAGCGCGGCCGGCAAGCCCGCGGGCAACGGCGGCGCGGCTGCCATGCAGAGCGAGGGCGGCACCGCCACGCTCGCCGCCCCGACCAAGATGGCCGTGCGCGACGAGGAAGGCAACGAGTACCACCTCACCCACGGTGACGTGGTCATCGCGGCCATCACCAGCTGCACCAACACCAGCAACCCGAACGTCATGATCGGCGCGGGCCTGGTGGCCAAGAAGGCCCGGGAAAGGGGCCTCACCCGCAAGCCGTGGGTCAAGACCAGCCTGGCCCCCGGCAGCAAGGTGGTCACCGACTACCTGACCAAGGGCGGCCTGCTGAAGCCCCTCGAGGAGGTCGGCTTCTGGCTCGTCGGCTACGGCTGCACCACGTGCATCGGCAACAGCGGCCCGCTGCCCGACCACATCGGCAAGGCCATCAAGGACGGCGACCTGGTGGTCTCGAGCGTCCTCTCCGGCAACCGCAACTTCGAGGCGCGCGTCCACCAGGACGTGAAGGCCAACTACCTGGCCAGCCCGCCGCTCGTGGTGGCCTACGCCATCGCGGGCACGGTGGACATCGACCTCTCCAAGGACGCGCTCGGCACCGGCACGGACGGCAAGCCCGTCTACCTGAAGGACATCTGGCCATCGCAGAAGGAAGTGGACGATGCCGTGGCGAAGTTCGTCACGCGCGAGCAGTTCACGCACGAGTACGCGCACGTCTTCGAGGGCAGCGACGAGTGGCAGAAGATCCACGCCGCCGCCAGCGAGGCGTACGGCTGGGATTCCAAGAGCACCTACATCCAGAATCCCCCGTACTTCGAGGGGATGACCATGGACGTACACCCGATCCAGCCCATCAGCGGCGCCCGCTGCCTGGCGGTGCTCGGTGACAGCGTGACCACGGACCACATCTCGCCGGCCGGCAACATCAAGGGTGACTCGCCCGCGGGCAAGTTCCTCACGGAACACGGCGTTTCCGTGTCCATGTTCAATAGCTACGGCAGCCGCCGCGGCAACGACCGCGTGATGACGCGTGGCACGTTCGCCAACACGCGCATCCGCAACAAGATCACCCCGGAGAAGACCGGCGGCTGGACCCGCGACTTCACCGACGGCGGCAAGGAGAAGTTCATCTTCGACGCGGCCATGGGCTACAAGTCCAAGGGCGTGCCGCTGGTGGTGCTTGCTGGCAAGGACTACGGCATGGGCTCGAGCCGCGACTGGGCGGCGAAGGGCACGTTCCTCCTGGGCGTGAAGGCGGTCATCGCCGAGAGCTACGAGCGCATCCACCGCTCGAACCT
>CAMBSR010000174.1 GCA_945870475.1 Phycisphaera mikurensis NBRC 102666 | reverse complement strand
GCGCCACGCGTGCCGCACCTCGTCGATCCACAGCGCATGCTGGCGCGCCAGGCGATCGCGCTCCTCGTCATGGGTGCCAAGGACGTATTCGTGCGAAGGCCGGGAGCGGGGGGTGGACATGGGGTGCTCGGATCATATTGGTGTCATTCCGGGGCGGAAGCGAACGCCGGGAGGATTGCTCGGATGGCCCCGGCATCGCCCACACCGTGTCGCGACTGTGTCTCCCCATCTGAACATTCGCGACGTACCCTCTCGCCCATGCCAACGCGTCGCCGCTTCCTCCTCGCTGCCGCCGGTCTCGCCCTCACGCCTGCCCTTGCTCGTTGCGTTGCCGACAAGCAGGCGCCCGCCGTCCTCAAGGAGGCCGGCCCGCGTCGTCGCGATCGCCTGCGGCTGGCATTCATCGGTACCGCCAACCAAGGATCGGCGAACATCGAGGCGCTCCGCAGCGAGCACGTGGTGGCCCTCTGCGACGTGGACTGGGACTACCTGAAGAAGGCCGGCTTCAAGCACGTGGATGCCAAGCGCCACACCGACTGGAACGAGGTGGTGGAAGCGCGGCGATCGCTGGACCTGGACGGCATCGTGGTGTCCACGCCCGACCACTCGCACTTTCCTATCGCCGCAGCCGCATTGCGCTGTGGCCTGCCCGTCTATTGCGAGAAGCCGCTCAGCCACACGCTCGGTGAGGCGCGCGAACTCCGTGCGCTGGCCCGCGAATCGCGTCTGGCCACGCAGCTTGGCACGCAGATCCACGCATCAAGCACGTATCGCCGCGTGGTGGAAGCCGTGCGCGCGGGCGCCATCGGCCGCATCACCGCGGTCGACTGCTGGCAGCTCAAGAGCTGGGGCGGCGGCAAGCTGACGCCCGGGGCCCGCGCGCCTGCGAACCTCAACTGGAACCTCTGGCTCTGCAAGAAGCCGAGCGTGCCGTACATCGAGGGCATCCACCCCGCCAACTGGCGTCGCTACTGGGCGTATGGCTCGGGCACGCTCGGTGACATGGGCTGCCACATCATGGATCTCCCGGTGTGGGCGCTTGGCCTCGCGCCGTGCGCGGACATGCCTGGCTCCGGCACCAAGCCGCTCAACATCGAGATCGGCACCGAAGGCCCCGCGCTTGACGCGGTGGGCACGCCCGACTGGCTCGAGGTTTCCTGGGCCATCCCCGGCGCTGCCGGCGAAGGCAAGGATCCGCTGGTGCTGCGCTGGTTCGACGGCGGCCGGAAGTCGCCCTTCGTGCAGGAGATCGGCGCCAAGGACAAGCAGGACTACCACGGTCGCTTCAGCGTCTGCTTCCAGGGCACCGAGGGCGCCATCATGGCCAACTACGACGAGATGCTCGTGTGGCCGCCCGCGCGCGCATGCGAGTGGTACGGCCGCACCACGGACGAGGCGATGGGGATCACCACGCCCGGCGGCCAGCCCGCGGCGCAGCGCCCCGCGCTCACGCCGACGGCTTCGAGCCCCGCAGCGTTGAAGGTCACGCCCCTTGCCGAAAGCCCCGGCCACCACGCCGAATGGGTGCAGGCCGTGAAGGACCGCAACCACACCGCGCCGCTCTGCAACTTCGAATACTCCGGCCGCCTCACCGAGCTGGTGCTCTCCGGCATGGAGGCGTTCCGCGCCGGGCGCCCGTCGAAGGTGACGATCGCGTAACGATCCCTCGCCGAGCGCGCGTGTTCCGTTTGGTTCGTCGCTTCGTTCGGGGGCGGCTGTCCGATGCGTGGGCTATCGTGCCCACGTGGCCACACCCCTCCAACCGCAGCTCGTGAAGGAACTCGACGCCGCACTCGCGAAGCTTGAGTCCACCGATCCCGCCGCCGCCGGCCCGCACTGGGGCGCGATGCACAAGCTCCTTCTCAAGGCGAAGGTGGATCCGCAGGCCTTGATACGGATCGTCGGTGCGCGCGATGTGGCGGAGCTCAAGCGTGCCTTGGCGCGCGCGAAGGGCGAGGAAGTGCCGGAAGTAGCAGCAGGCGAGGGTGGCGCAGGCGGCGGTGGCGCAGACTCAACCGGCGCCGGTTCATCTGCGTCCAGCGCCGCTCACGCCCCCGACATCGAACTCCCGGTCCTCCAGGACGCGCTCCGCATGTTTCGCAAGCGCCTCAAGCTCATGCAGCTCGACGCCGACAGCAAGATCGGCCACGGCCCCATGAGCGGCACGGGCCAGCATCGCATCCAGAGCATGGTGCCCCCGCGCGATTTCCCGATCGCCGTCTGGGAAGCGCTCGCCCGCATGGGCAAGCTGCGCCGCGAGGGTGATGGCTTCTACTCACTCATCGAGCAGACCGGCGCGCACTGGTAGGAAATGGTGTCCGGGGTAGCCCCGCACCATTTACGCGCGCACCAGGCCGGGTGCCGCCCACTCGCCGCCGAGCACGGCCTTCGTGTCCGCGCCCATCCACGTGCCCAGGAGCTCCTGGTAGACGCCGCGGAAGTCGGTGGTGAACTTGAGGTCGCCGCCGTCGAGGTCGGTGAGGCTCGGGTACGTGCCCTGCAGGCCGGGATTCACGCGCGGGCCGATCAGGAACATCGGGCCAGCGGTGCCGTGGTCGGTGCCGTTGCTCGCGTTCTGCCGCACGCGGCGGCCGAACTCGCTGAAGCACATGGTGACCACGCGGCCGTCGTTCCCTTGCTGCTTGAGGTCCTTCTGGAACGCAAGCAGCGCATCGCCGAGCTGGCGCATCAGGTTCCCGTGCCCGCCGGGCTGGTTGGCGTGCGTGTCGAAGCCGCCCATGCTCACGTAGTAGACGCGCGTCTTCATGCCGTCGCGGATCATGGCTGCCACGGTCTGCAGCTGCTTGGAAAGCTGGCTGCCGGGGTACGCCACCAGCGGCTTCTTGGCCACCGCGGCGCGGATGCGGTCGCTCGTCACCTGCGCGTCGAGCGCGGTGCGCATCAGGAAGCTCTCCTGCGAGCCGGGCTCCACGCCGGGAAGGCTGCCCGCGCGCACCAGCTGCTGGTACTCCTGGTTCATCGCGCCGTTCTTGTCGGCACCGAGCCAGCGGAAGAGGTCCGCGCTCTCGAACGCAATCGGCGCGCTCTTGGCACCGGTCATCGCAAGCGGCGCGGTGCGGCCCACGGCAATCGCCATGTCCGCCGCGGGGCTTCCGTTGCACGCGGCGTCCACGTAGCGGCCGAGCCAACCGGTGCCCTTGCCCTCGGGGCGGCCGCTCTGCCAGATGTCCATGCTGGCGAAGTGGCTGCGATTCGGATTCGGATACCCAACGCCCGCCACCACGCACAGGCTGCCGGCGTCGTGCAGTTCCTTCAGCCCCGTGAGGTTCGGGTGCAGGCCGATTCCCTTCGCCTGGTCGAGCTCGAGCGCCGCGCCGCCGTTCTTCGGCTTGCCGGGCTCGCCGAGCCCGATGCCGGGACGCGCGTTGTGGTACTCGGCGTCGCCGTAGGGAATGACGGTGTTCAGGCCGTCGTTGCCGCCGGAGAGCTGCACCACCACCAGGATGCGCTCGTCGGGCACGCCGGGCTGGCTGCCGGCGGCGCTGCCCTCCGGCAGCAGCATGCCCATGGCGCTCTCCTGCAGGAAGTGCGGCAGCGTGGCAGCGAACGACGCAAGCAGGGCGCCCTGGCGAATGAAGACGCGGCGGCTGTAGGCGGTGGTGGGGTTCATGCCAGCTGGTACTCCGGGAGCGCCGTCACCAAGGCAAGCGCCGCCACGTTGCGGCTGTGCTCGCTGGCCTGCGCCTGCTGCTTCAGGAATGCTACGAGCGCCGCGCGGCGTTCGGGGTGCGGCGGTGCCGCGAGGCTCATGGAAAGGAGCCGATCGGCCACGCCCTCGGGCGTCGATGCGCCGGCGAGGAGCGGGGCGGGGTCGAAGCGCACTTCGTCGAGCTCCCAGTCATACACCTCGGGCCGCTTGCCGGTGAGGAGGTAGACGGCCACGTTCTGGCGCACGAAGAGCGTGCTGGTGTTGATCCACGTGCGGCCGCCGTCCCAGCCCTTCACGTTGGGCGGCTGGAAGAGGTCCTGGCCCATCAGGTCGCACGCGCCGGCCAGCGCACTCAGCTGCCGCGGCGGCGTGTTGAACTGCCGGATGGTCTGCACCACGGCCTGCACCGGGCTCTTGATGGTGGCCGCGCGGTTCGATGCGTGGTGGAAGTGCGCGCTGCGGAAGAGCTTCGCCAGGACGGGCTTCAGCTCGTAGTTGCCTGCGCGCAGGTCCGCGGCCATGGCGCGCACCACGGCGTTGCGCGCCTCGCGCTGCGCGGGCGAGAGGTCGGTGTCCGGCGTGTCGTTCACGAAGAACCGGTGCAGCTTGCCGCAGATGAATTCGCTGGATGCGGGCTTGGCCAAGGCCAGGCGCGCGAACTCGTCGCCGGTCCAGTTTCCCTGCTTGCCGAAGATGGTCTTCGGGCCGCCGTCGTGGTTTCCCTCGCGGTAGACGAAGTCGTCGTCCTCGAAGGTGTAGCCGGTGAGCGCGCGGGCGCCGGCCTTGATGTCGCTCTCGGTGTAGCCGTGGCCTTCGCCCAGGATGAAGAGTTCGAGCAGCTCGCGCGCCAGGTTCTCGTTGGGGCGGCCCTTCCTGCTCTGGTCGTTGTTCAGGTACTTGATCATCGCGGGATCGCGGATCACCTGCAGGACCAGCATGCCGAAGTTCCCTGTGGCGTGCGTGCGGAACAGCTGGTTCTGCTGGAACATGTGCCAGCTGTCCTCGATGCTGCGCGCGCCGGTGGCGAAGTGCCCGTGCCAGAAGAGCGTCATCTTCTCTTCGAGCGGGCGCGCAGTCTCGATCATGCGCGCGATCCACCACTTCTTCATTTCCACCAGTTGCTGGCGGTCCCTCGCCTTGGCCTGGTTCTCCTTGCGCTCGAGTCGCTCGACCGCGGCCTCATCGCGGCTGCGTCGCGCCGCATTGAGTTCGTCGCGCTCCTCGCGCGTGAGCGGCGGAATCAGCGCGCGGTCGAAGTCGTCGGGGCTGACGGCGCTGTTGGGCTGCGACTCGTAGTTGACGAGGAGGTCCACCGCGCGGTCGAGGCCCAT
>CAMBSR010000173.1 GCA_945870475.1 Phycisphaera mikurensis NBRC 102666 | reverse complement strand
CGTTAAATTAGGCCATGTCCTTGGCGCGCCGCACGGCAAGGCGATTCGTGGGGTCAGGAGCAGCCCATCGAGCTGCCGCAGTTCATGCAGCGGTAGCACGTGCCGTTGCGCACCGTGATCGACCCGCAGCTGTCGCAGGCGGGTGCATCGCCCATCAGGTTGGCGTTGGACTGGTCAAGCACACTGCCACCGACGCGAGCTTCGCCGACCGCGAGCGGCTCGAGTGCAGGCTGGGCTGCCCCATCCGAACCATCGACGATCGTCTCGGCCACAACGGTGGTGATGGTGCGTCGCGACAGGATCTGCGCAACGTCGTCCTTCGCCTGTGCGGCATGGATTTGTGCGGAGCCCTGCGCCGACGGACCGTCCGTCGATGCGGAGTGCGTGTGAGCGGCGGAGCGTGCGGACCATGCAGCCTCCTTGCTGGTGGTGGAGTCGGACGCGCTTCCTGCGCTTCCGAGGGTGTGTGCGCCGCCGGCGATCTCCGCCGGCTTGGAACGACGCGGTGCATTCAGCTCGCGGTAGCCCTGGATGAACTGTATCCCGAGCCAACGGAAGATGTAGTCGACCAGGCTCTTCGCGAACGGGATGTCCGAGTTGGTGGTCATGCCCATCGGCTCGAAGCGCTGGTGGGCGAACTTGTTCACGATGCTCTCGACGGGCACGCCGTACTGGAGTGCCAGGCTGATGGCGGTGCCGAGCGAATCCATCAGGCCGCCGATCGTGGAGCCTTCCTTCGCCATGGTGATGAAGAGCTCGCCCGGCTTGCCGTCGTCGTAGAGGCCGACGATGAGGTAGCCCTCATGGCCAGCGACGTTGAACTTGTGCGTCACGGACTCGCGGGTGTCGGGCAGGCGGCGGCGCATCGGACGCTCCACCACGCGCTCAACGACGCGCTCCACTTCCACCACGCGCTCGACGACGGTGGTGACCACCGCCTCGTTGAGGCCCTCGGTGTCCTCTTCCTCGCGGACGTCCTCGGCCGAGTCGCTCTTGGTGCTGAGCGGCTGGCTGAGCTTGCATCCGTCGCGGTAGAGGGCGTTGGCCTTGAGGCCGAGCTCCCAGCTGAGGCGGTAGCAGGCGCCGATGTCCTCGACCTTGGCCTCGTTGGGGAGGTTGATGGTCTTGCTGATGGCACCCGAGATGAAGGGCTGCGCGGCGGCCATCATGCGGATGTGGCCTTCGGGCGCGATGAAGCGCGTGCCGAGGTTGCCGCAGCGGTTGGCGCAGTCGAACACCGGGAGGTGCTTGTCCTTGAGGTGTGGCGCGCCTTCCACCGTCTGCGTGCCGCAGATGCGGAGGTTGAGCGCGTCGATCTGCTTGCGGCCGAGGCCGAGGGCGCGCAGGCCGTTGAACTTCTGGTCGGCGCGGGCCTTGGCGGGGTCGATGCCCAGTGCAGCCATCACGCGCTCCGGCATGCTCCATGCGCTGAACGCGAAGGAGATCTCGAAGACCGTGGGGAGGCTGTTCTCGATCTGCACCACCTCGTCGCCGGTGTAGCCCGACTGGATGAGGAAGTCTCGGAACGTGGTGCCGTGGGCCGGGACCGTGCCGTCCTCGGTGGGCATGGCCACCTCGAGGCTGAGCGTGCCCATCACGTGCGTCACGATCTCGTCCACCTGCACGGCCGAGTAGCCGAGGGCGTGGAGGGCGGGGCGCAGGCTCTGGTTGGCGATCTTGAAGTAACCGCCGCCCGCGAGCTTCTTGAACTTGGTGAGCGCGAAGTCCGGCTCGACGCCGGTGGTGTCGCAGTCCATCAGCAGGCCGATGGTGCCGGTCGGTGCGATCACCGTGACCTGGGCGTTGCGGAAGCCGTGCTTCTTGCCGAAGGCGAGCGCGTCATCCCATGCAGCCACCGCGCGGTCGAGCATGTCGACGGAGTTCGCGATGTTGACGCCGCTGGACTTGAAGATGCTGTGGTCGACGGGCACCGGCGCGATGCGCAGGTCCTCGTACTCGCCGCTGGTGCGGGAGACGCCCTGGGCGGCGCGACGGTGGTTGCGGATCACGCGGAGCATGTGCTCCTTGTTCTCCTTGTAGCCGTCGAACGGCCCGTGCTCGGCGGCGAGCACCGCGCTCGCGGCGTAGCTGCGGCCGGTGAGGATGGCGCTGAGCGCGCTGCAGACGGCGCGGCCGGCATCGCTGTCGTACGGGATGCCCGCCTGCATCAGCATGGCGCCGAGGTTGGCGTAGCCGAGGCCGAGGGTGCGGTACTTCCAGCTGAGCTCGGCGATCTCCCTGGACGGGAAGCTCGCCATCAGGACGCTGATCTCGAGGACCACGGTCCACAGGCTGATCGCGTGCTCGTAGCCCTCGATGTCGAAGGTGCGGGCCTCCGAGTCATAGAACTTGAGCAGGTTGATCGACGCCAGGTTGCACGCCGTGTTGTCGAGGAACATGTACTCGCTGCACGGGTTGCTGGCGTTGATGCGACCGCCTTCGGGGCAGGTGTGCCAGGCGTTGATGGTGGTGTCGTACTGGACGCCCGGGTCCGCGCAGTGCCAGGCGGCCTCGTTGATCTGGCGCCAGAGCTCGGTGGCGGGGAGGGTCTTCGCGACCTTGCCGTCGATGCGGCGGATCAGCTGCCACTCGCCTTCCTTCTCGACCGCGTCCATGAACGCGTCGGAGAGGCGGACGGAGTTGTTGGAGTTCTGGCCGCTGACGGTGTAGTAGGCCTCGCCGTTGAAGTCGTAGTCGAGCTTCAGGCCGAGCTGCTCGGCGATCTCGCGCTGGTTCGGCGCGAGCTGCTTCATGCCCTCGACGAGCGCCGCGACCTTGATCTCCTCGCGGACCTTCCAGTTGACGAACTTCTCGATGTCCGGGTGGTCCACGTTGAGGCAGACCATCTTGGCGGCGCGGCGCGTGGTGCCGCCCGACTTGATGGCGCCCGCGGCGCGGTCGCCGATCTTGAGGAAGCTCATCAGGCCCGAGCTGCGGCCGCCGCCCGAGAGGGGCTCGTTCTCGCCGCGCAGGTTGGAGAAGTTGGTGCCGGTGCCCGAGCCGTACTTGAAGAGGCGGGCCTCGCGGGTCCAGAGGTCCATGATGCCGCCTTCTCCGACCAGGTCATCCTTCACGCCCTGGATGAAGCAGGCGTGCGGCTGCGGGTGGGTGTAGGCGTCCTTGGCCAGGCCGACCTTGCCGGTCTTGTGGTCCGCGATCCAGTGGCCCTGTGCCGGGCCGCTGATGCCGTACGCGTAGTTGAGGCCGGTGTTGAACCACTGCGGGCTGTTCGGCGCCGCCATCTGGTTCAGGAGCATGTGCGCCAGCTCGTCGTAGAACGCGTCCGCGTCCTTCTTGCCGGTGAAGTAGCCGAACTTCTCGCCCCAGTGCTTCCAGCAGCCCGCGAGGCGGTGCACCACCTGCCTGACGCTGCGCTCCGGCCCGAGGACCGGCTTGCCGGCGGCATCCTTCAGCGGGCGGCCATCGGCGCCCAGCTGCGGAACGCCCGCCTTGCGGAAGTACTTGCTGACCACGATGTCCGTGGCGAGCTGGCTCCACGTTGCCGGAACCTGCGCATCCTGCATCTCGAAGACGGTGCTGCCGTCGGAGTTGCTGATGCGGCTCGAGCGGGTGGTCCACTCGAGGGTTCCGTAGACGTCCTTGCCTGCGGTGGTGAAGCGTCGTGCGATGCGCATGTCGGGGTTCTCTTTCTCTGTCTCTCGGGGGTCGTGCGCGTGATGCCTACGCGCGGAAGCAAGCGAAATTCGTGTTTGGAAACGTGCAATCGACGGCGCAACGCCCATGCGTTGCGCCGACCTGGAGTCGGTCAGGGTTGGTTCGGGGTGCCGTCGGCGAACGGAACGCCGTCGACGCGCGGGAGGGTGAGGCCCGCCTGGTCCTGGTACTTGCCGCCCTTGTCCGCGTAGCTCACGGAGCAGATGCGGTCGCCCTTGAGGAAGATCATCTGCGCGATGCCCTCGTTGGCGTAGATCTTGGCGGGGAGGGGGGTGGTGTTGCTGATCTCGATGGTGACCTTGCCGCGCCACTCGGGCTCGAGCGGGGTGACGTTGACGATGATGCCGCAGCGGGCGTAGGTGCTCTTGCCGACGCAGATGGCCAGGACATCGCGGGGGACCTCGATGGTCTCCACGGTCTCGGCCAGCGCGAACGAGTTCGGCGGGATCACGATGTGGTCCTTGCCGGTCACCGCGGTGTCGATGGTGATGAACAGGTCGTTCGTGAAGGTCTTGGGGTCGACGATGGCCGTGCCGCCGCTCGTGGCGTTGGTGAAGACCTTGAACTTGGTGCCGACGCGGACGTCGTAGCCGTAGCTCGAGACGCCGAACGAGACGGTGCCCGGGCGCTTCGCGTTGTCCGCGAAGGGGACGATCCGCACCGTGTCGCGGATCTGTGTGTCACACAGGATGCTCATTGCCCGACCCCTTGCACGGACCTTCTTGGTCCGAAGAGTGCTTCACCAATCGACCCACGACACCATCACTGCGTCACTGCCGCAATGCTCCGAATTTTCCGAATTCACGCCGTGTGTTCGGCAATTGTTCGGTATGATCCGCACTCCCGCGAACCACCAACGCTTGGGAGCGGCGGTCATGTTACCCCTACCTGTTGTGGTTGCAAGGCATTGAAGTTGGTTTTTATCGACTTTACTTTCCCTGCGGCGCAAGTGCGTTTCCAACGGCCAGTTAGGTCGTTTGAATTGTGATCGATTCATGAATGCGGTCTGTGGACAGCGTGTCGACGCCTGTCTTCTAGACTCGTTCTCTCCGCGCGCCGCGGAATCACCCAACTGCGTGGCATGGAGGCCGAGCAACGTGCTGTTTCCCGAACCAGAACCTCTGCAAAACGCTGATTTCCCGGCTGCCGTGCCGGTCCTGGACCCCGACGAGCTCCTCGAGGGGCTGACCGACGACCAGCGCGCAGCGGTGTCGCACGTGGATGGCCCGCTGCTCGTGATCGCGGGTCCCGGTTCCGGCAAGACGCGCGTCATCACGCGTCGTGTGGCGCGTTTGGTGGCGCTCGGCATTCCGGCGTGGCAGATCCTGGC